>JAGXLE010000047.1 GCA_018334855.1 Desulfobacterales bacterium
GGGAGACCATGGGTGTAACAAATTCATACGGAGATGCCCAGGATCTCTATATTGAAACCGTAGATCCTGAAAATGCAGGGCATTACCTGGAGGGAAACGATTCAATACCCTTTAAGATCCGCACCGAGACCCTGAAGATCAAAGACGATGATGCAGCCGGGGGCTTCCGGGAAGAAAAAATCCGGATCAGGTCAACAGAAAGGGGGCCGGTGGTATCTGAAGCGCTTAAAGGTCTTGACACAAAGCACGTGATAACACTGCGCTGGTCGCCTTTTGAGTCCATGACCCCTTCGCTGGGGATCAGGGAGCTAATGTTTGCAGAATCGGTCCACGAGGTGAAAAAGGCCCTGTCAAGTGTTACAACGATCATGCTAAACTTCGTTTTCGCTGACATTCACGGCGATATCGGCTGGCAGACCACCGGAAGACTCCCTGTGCGAACCCAGGGGGAAAGCATAATGCCTTTCAGGGTAAAAGAAGGCGGGGACAACTGGACCGGATGGATTCCCTACAGAGCCATGCCCCAGCAATACAACCCGGAAAAGCAATGGGTGGGCACCTGCAATCACAAGACCGTGCCGGATTATTACCCATACTATATCTCCTCGCTTTTTTCCCCGTCCTACCGCTACCAGAGGCTCCAGCAACTGATGAAAGGCGGCCAAAATCTCACGGTTAACGACAACTGGGAATTTCAAAGGGATACAAAAAACCTCATGGCAAAAGATATTGCACCGATAATGGCCGAAAGCCTGGCCGCCCATGAGGACACAAAAGAGATGGCTGAACTGCTTTCCGGATGGGATTATGATGAAACACGGCATTCGGCTGCAACAGCAGTGTTTCAATCAGTGTACCTTGAATTTCTCTACCACACTTATGGCGACGAGCTGGGCGAGGACCTGATGGACGAATTTGCCGACAGCAATTACTTCTGGAAGCAGCGCCTTCACCAGATGGTGCTTTCCGGAAACTCCCACTGGTTTGATGATAAATCCACGGGAAAAAAGGAAACCATGGCAGATATATTTCACCGGGCTGCTGTTTCTGCAAAATCGCGCCTGGAAAAACCAATGGGGAAAAATCCGGAAAAATGGGACTGGGGAAAAATCCACAGGCTGGAATTTGTAAGCCCGATAATGCGAAGCGGATTTTTAAAAGATTTTTTCGGAGGCGGCTCGCACCCCATGGCCGGATCCGCCGAAACCCTGTACCGGGCTATCTATTCCTACACCGATCCCTTTGATGTAACTGTTTCTGCAAGCCTGCGCATGGTTGCAGACCTTTCCGATTCCGACAAGGTGGCCGCGGTGCTGCCCTGCGGGGTGACAGGACGGCAGTTCCACGAGCATTCTACCAACCAGACAGAGGCTTTTATGAACGGGAAAAAGCTCTACTGGTGGTTCAGCGATGAAATGATTAAAGAGCATACCAGAGATGAACTGGTACTGGTAAGCGGGGGGCAGTGACCTGTGGGCAGTGGCTGTGATCTGTTAACCTTGAACAGTGAACGGTGAAAAGGTAAACGGTGAATGTATACCACCATCCACCGTTCACCGTTCACTGCTAACTGTTCACCGTTTCACCGTTCACCGTTTCAGGTTTTCGATAACGGTGGCCACACCAAGTCCGCCGCCGCAGCAGGAGCTGAAAAAACCGTATCTGCCGCCGTTTCGGATCAGGTGACGCATGGCAAACATGCCGACCCGGGCTCCTGATGCGCCATTAGGGTGCCCGAAAGCAATGGCGCCGCCCATGGGGTTCCATTTTTCCATGTCCACCTTTTCACCGGTCTGGTTTTCAATCTCCTTAATCACAGACAGATTCTGTACGGCAAAAGCCTCGTTGCACTCCATGTGATCCATGTCAGAAAGCTTGAGTCCGGCGCGCTTGATTGCCCTGGGCGCCGCATAGGCCGGGGCAATACCCATGATCTTGGGATCACATCCGTAATCAGCACCTGCTATCCACTTGGCCATGGGCTCATAGCCGAGTTCTTCGGCCTTCTCGCGCGACATCATCAGAAGGAAACCAGCTCCGTCGTTTTGCCCGGAAGCGTTGCCAGCGGTAACAGTCCCGTCTTTAACAAATGCCGGCGGCAGCTTGGCCATGCCCTCCAGGGTGCTCTGGGGCCTGGGATGCTCGTCTGTATCAAAAACGACTTCAGGCGTTTTGCGTGTGGCCGGAATGGTCACCGGCACTATTTCATCCTTGAAGTAGCCGGCTTCCATGGCGGCCTTTGCCCGCATCTGGCTGTTGTAGGCAAATTCATCCGCAGCTTCCCTGGAGATGTTATACTTCTGCTGCAGGTTTTCCGCAGTCAGCCCCATTCCGATGCATTCTTCCGGCACCGGGGAGAGCTGCTGCTGAATCGGCATGGGCGGAATCAGCCTGTAAGGCGGCGTTGATGTGGAAAACTTGGCCGGCGCCTGGCTGTAGGACTCCATTCCACCGGCAATCACGATATCTGCCTGATCGGCCAGAATTTTCCAGGCGGCGTGATTGACCGCATCTATTGCCGAGCCGCACTGCATCTCCACGTAGGATGCAGAGGTTTCATAAGGCAGTCCCGAATACAGGGTAATCCACCTGGCAGGGTTTAGCGCCTGAGAACAATGGGCGGCAGATCCCGCCATTACCGTGTCAACATGGGCCTTTTCCGCCACTTTGGTCTTATCAAGCAGACCTTTTAAAGCAATACCGCCGAGCTGTGAGCAGAAAAAATCACGGATAGTTCCGCCCAGACGCCCGAATGCAGTCCGAACACCGTCTACAAAAACAACTTCTCTGTCAGCCATTACAAATAATCCTCCGGAATTATAAAATCATTTTTTTGCCGGAAATCCGGCGCCGCCTATTTCTTATCCGAATAGTCGTACCAGCCCTTGCCTGTCTTCTGGCCGTATTCGCCCTTTACGTAGTGCTCCACCACGCTGGGGGAAGGAAGATCCTTGAAATCACCGGTTTCCTTGAAGTTTTCCATGGCCATGGTGTAGGCAAGATCAATGCCTGTAAGATCGTTTAAGCGGAACGGCCCCATGGGATGGCCGGCGCCGTACATGCAGGCGTTATCGATATCTTCCACCGATGCCACTCCCATTTCCAGCATCCACTGGGCCTCGTTGAAAATAGCGCGGATAATACGGTTTAACAGAAAACCGTCGACCTCTTTTTTAAGGTGCACGGGAACTTTGTCCAGGTTGCGGCAAAGCTCCATGGAGACCTCCACGGTCTCGTCCGATGTATGGGGGCCCTGCACCACTTCCACCAGCTTCATCACCAGGGCGGGATTGAAAAAGTGAAGGTTGCAGATCTTTTCAGGCCGGTTTGTTACATCCGCGATCCTGGAGCTGACAATAAAGGAGCTGTTGGTGGCCAGAATGGCATGAGACGGGGTCATTTTATCAAGATCGGCAAAAATCTTGCGCTTAAGGTCAAGAACCTCGAGCACCGCCTCGATCACGTAATCGGCATCCTTGACCGCATCTTCCAGGCTCAGGGTAAAGCTGATGTTATCCCTGGCCTGCTTGGCCTGTTCCTCTGTAAGCTTGCCCTTTTTAACGCGCCCCGGCAGATAGTTGTCCACGAATTCCTCTGCTTTCTTGAGGATATCTTCCTTTACGTCTGTACAGACGACCTTGTAGCCCTGGATCGCAGACAAAGTCGCGATCTGGTGGCCCATGTTGCCTGCCCCGACAACCGCAATGTTTTTGATGTCGCTGCTCTTCATTTTGCCTCCTTTTTGTTGTTGACGTTGTTTATTTTCCAAAAAATCTTATATAAACAGATAAATTATAGCGCAGTCAACAGTTTTGTACATAAAACCAGAAAGCGGTCCGCATATCTACCGGCCGGATCACAAAAATCCTGTCTGCTGCACCCCACTTTTTCCGCAACATTGAAACTTGTTTAACTTAATGACAGTATTATAAAGAGCTTTTCCGCTCAAGCGATTTTTTTTGATCTCCGGGCAAAGGAGATGTATAATACATAAAACTGCTTTTGATACGTCTGGAACACAAACCGCAAGATTTCAAGATTTGGAAGGGCGATGCTATGAAGGAAAAAACCAGAGAAAACGTTTACAATGCATTTATCGGGGAAGCAAAGGCGTATTTCAGGCTTCTGGCATATGCGGAAAAAGCCGAGGAAGAAGAGGTGCCGCAGATTGCGCTTCTGTTTCGCGCAATTGCCGAAGCAGAGCGTGTTCACGCCACACGGCATTTAAATCTGGCCAAAGACATGGTGGTAAAGGACACAGACACCAACCTTCTGAACTCGTTTAAGCGGGAGCAATCAATCAGTGAAAACGAATACCCGGATTTTATAAAGGACGCCGAAGAAGAAGGCGAAACTCAGGCCGCCAACACATTCAGCCAGGCCAGAGACGCCGAAACCTATCACGCCAAGCTCTATGAGCGCGCACTTTATCATGTAATCAAAAACACGGTCAAAGCCTACCAGGTCTGCCAGGTCTGCGGATATGTCACGGACAAAAAAGCGCCTGACAAGTGCCCGGTGTGCGGAGCGCCGAAAGAAAAATTCCGGACAGTTGAATAAGTTTTTTCTCTGATCCGGAGAAGTAATCCGGGAAAGGAAGGACATTTATATGACAGCACTGAAAGAAGTAAACTCCAGGCAACTGTTTATGGGCAGACTTGCTTACGGGGAGGATCTGCTGGATGAGATCACGGCGGTATGCACCCGGGAAAACATCCGGCTCGGCCGGATTGAGGCCATAGGTGCAGTTCAGCGCGCCCGCATGGCCTGCTACAACCAGAAAACCCATGAATACAGATTTTTCACAATAGACCAGCCGCTTGAAATTGCTCAGCTTACGGGCAACGTATCAATCAGGCAGGGTCAGCCCATGGTGCACGCCCATCTCACCCTGGCAGATGACGCAGGAAACGCATACGGCGGACATCTGGCTCCCGGAACCGTTATTTTTGCCTGTGAAATCATCATAGAGGCTTTAGAAGGCCCTGAATTCATTAGGGAATTTGATGAGGAAACCGGGCTGACCCTGTGGCATATGTAACTATATAAGATCCAAAAACACCCCTGCGTGGACGCTATGAACCTGGAACTGATTCTGTTTCCCCCGGCAGCAGCCTGTCTTATGCTGTGCATTCATTACGCGGTTTTTAAAAGTTTCATGCATTTTTTCCGCATCAGCAGGCCTCTGGTAAAGATTTATTTATACACGGCCATGGTCATTGCCGTGGCAGCAAAGGCTTGTAGAAAAAAGCCGAAATGAAAATTAAATGATTATGGAAATTCAGCAGCACATAAGGAACCATCTGGCAGGCCATGCCACAGGGCACCGCATAGCCGACGTTCGCATCGGGCTCGGATACACGGCCGTAATGCTTGAAAACGGCCAGACCGGCCTGGCCGGCACCCCGCTGCGGCATATCCGGCACGGCTGCACTGTCTTTGACGGCATGCTTCCGCTGACCGGAAGAAACGCCGGAGAACTCCTGGATCTAGTCACGTCAAAAGACCCCCTGGAAACCGCTGTAGGCCTGGCAACCGCCAACGCACTTGCAAATCTCCCCTCCTTTTCACTTGATACCGGGGACGTACTCAGTTATATACTTCTGGGGTCAGAAGATCATGTGGGCATGGTGGGCCATTTCGGTCCCCTGGTAAAGCCGGTCAGAGATGCGGGGGCGCAGCTTACAATTTTCGAACAGATAGAAACGCCTGCCGGGGCGCTTCGTCCTGCGGAGGAAATTGCGCACCGGCTGCCCGAATGCTCGGTATGCATGATGACGGCCACATCAATTATCAACCACACCTTTGACGAAATCGCCGGGCCCGCATCAGGCTGCAGGTTCGTGATACTTCTTGGCGCCTCCACCCCCCTGATCCCGGAAATTTTTGCACACACCCCGGTTGACTGCCTGTCCGGCGTAATTGTTACAAGGCCCGAAGAAATTCTCCACATTGTAAGCTGCGGCGGCGGCATGAGACGCTTTAAAGGAGTCATCCGGAAGGTCAACCTCGCTGTCAGGTAACTGACTGCTTTCCGGGACCATGATAAAAAAACAAGATTCTTTTCGTATTTCCGGCACAAAAAAGCAGAGACTCCCGCATAAAACTATAATTATCGTATTTATTGAGTGAAGTTGGATTTGACACTTCTGCGCGGCGATGTTAATTTTTTTATTAAAGTCGCGACGAACGCGATGGGCGGCCTTTTTGGGCCGCCGGAAAAAAGCAGCTTTATCTGCAAATTACTTTCACGAAGAAAGGAGAGGTATCATGAAGATCAGAAAAATCACAAAAACACCCACCGGTCTGTGCAAGTGTAAACGTTCCTGCTGACATTTTGTTTATTGTAATGCTGTGAGCCTGTGCATGGACATGTTTACATGCACAGGCTTTTTATTGTCAGCGTGTCTTCAAAGCGCGCATGGAAAAGGAACGGCAAAAAATGCAGAAGGCGGATTTCAAGGCATATATCTGCCGGCCGTGGTGCATGTTTTTCTCTGAAGACGAAAAGGAAGAAATGGCCTGCCTGGGCGCCCGCGTGGCGGCCAGGCTTGCAGAAAACGGCTGTATCCGCACCGATGAAATTAGAAACGTCATAAAGGACCGCGACGTTTGGGAAAAACACCGGGCCGGCCTGGGCCGGATTCTATGCCGGGTATGCGAATTCTGTGCCGAGGATTGCGACTTTCAATCTTTGGAACCCTCAGAGGACCTGGAACCCTGCGGCGGCTACATTGTTTTGGCACACCTTCTGGAAAACGGTGCCGTTGAGCTAAGAGACCTGGAATACGCTTTATGAAAACAGGAGACTGGCGCCGAAGATATCTGAGCCTGCATCCGGAGACGGCTCTAAAAAAGCTGGAAACACCGTTTGTATACCATGCGGCAAAAGATGAACTCTACGAAATCGATGACCGGGCACTTGACTTTCTCAGCAAATGCGACGGAACACGCACAGGACGACAACTGACAGACGAGGCGGAATTTGTCGAATACTGCCTGGAGGAACAGATCCTCGAGACCCTGACCCGGCCTGAAAAAATCACCATAAAAGTTGCCCAAGGAGACATTCCCTCCCTGCGATACCTCGAGCTTCACCTGCTGCACCGTTGCAACCTAAGATGCCGCCACTGCTATCTGGGACCGCCCGGCACAGCGGAAATGCCGCTTTCGGATGCCGTTGGCATCACCCGGCAGTTTGCCGAAAACGGCGGGCTGCGCCTGCTGATATCCGGCGGAGAGCCCCTGCTATACAAGCACCTGGCCGATTTTCTCAACCGGACCCGGGGCCTGGGTATTCGACGCATCCTGTTTACCAACGGCACCCTTCTGACCCCGGATAAACTCGGTCACCTTGATACCGATGAAATCCAGTTCAGCATGGACGGGTGGAAAGCCGGACATGAACACCTGCGGGGCAAAGGCACTTTCGATAGCCTTTTGAGGGGCGTACGCGCGGCAAAAGAAACGGACATAGATATTTCCTTTTCCACCATGATACACAGTGGAAACATCGACGAATTTACACAAATGGAAAATTTTATTAAAGAGATGGGAGCCTTGGAATGGGGAGTGGACATACTGACAGTCACCGGCTCCCTGGCACAGCACCCGGACCTGTGCGTGCCCTTTGAAACCGCCGCGCCCTTGATGGAATACGCTTATGGCGGCGGGTACCACGGATCCTCGGACGGTTACGCCTGCGGACGCCATTTAATGGCGGTTATGCCGGATCGGCAGGCGGTCAAATGCGGATTTTATAGGGAGATGCCTCTGGGCGATGCCGCCGAGGGCCTTGCCGATTGCTGGCGCAGAATGCCCCACATCCGGCTGGACGAACTGGAATGCCGGGACTGCGAGTATCTTAATGAATGCCGCGGCGGATGCCGTTTCCGCGCCCCGCACCCGCTTGCACCTGATCCGGCCATGTGCCGACTGTTCGGGGTTGAGAATGAATCCGAAAACGAGTAAAACACCCGCATACATCCAGTTCTACCCGACCGTGGGCTGCAATATGTCCTGCAGTTTCTGCTTTAACCGAAGTCTGCCGGAAATCCCGGACGCGCTTCCGGAAGATGTGGAAAAAATAGCATCCACATGCCGCAGGCTCGGAATTGCGCACATCGATTTTCTGGGCGGCGAGCCCACCCTGCACCCGGAGCTTGCCAGCTTGGTTGCCGTGATTTGCCAACACGGACTCCGAATCACCCTGAGTTCCAACGGCACTAGGCCGGAGGCGCTTTGGGCGCTTTCCCGGCAGTTTCCCGAAAAATCACTGCGCATCGGCATATCCATAAACAGCGATACCCTGCCCAACGGCCTTGACGAGTACATCCGGGCCCGCCGCCCGATCATAAAAAGCGTGTTCACACATCCCGATCGCCTCCCCGGGCCTTACAGAACCTATATCGGCACGCCGTCTCCC
>JAGXLE010000048.1 GCA_018334855.1 Desulfobacterales bacterium
GGAAAAAAGACGCTTGTGGAGCTCTTCGTCCTGTTCTTGAAAAACATCTTCGGACGTTGTGCGCTGAAAGTGGTATTAATCCATTAAACATAAATATTACAGGGTTGATATATGCTCTTTCTGATGCGAAAGCCATCAACCGTGTCCAGAAAAGTATTTTTTTGACTTGGTTAAATTTGGGCAATGCCGGCTCTCATGCAGGGGACGAAGAGATTACGCTAAACGATGCTGAATATTTTCTTAAAGGCCTTGCCGCTGAAGTTGGCGTTACTTTAGATTCGCCGCCCGAACCGCCTATTACAAAACCCAAGCCTCATCGGGAAGGAGTTCAAAACCGGAAAGCGCTAATATCAGCATTTTATCTTTCAAAATTTAATCATGATAAACTGGGGCTGGGTAATCAAGGAGACACTTTTACCAAAATAGCAAGATCGCTTTCGGTTAATAGGAACACTTTAAAAAATTACCGCGATAAATTTGATCCGCACACCGGAAATCATCGGAGAGGTTGGTGGCAAGTCGAATTGCCCCCTAATTGTGTTGAAATTTTTCAAGAATTTAATGGTCGAGATGAGCCGGAGTTGAGAAGGATGGTTCTCTCTTTTATACATGACATAGTTTGACCGTTATGTATGTAATGCAATTATTATAGCAAAAAAATTGAGGGTATTTTTGGGGGCATTTTATGGACTCCGAAAACATGGAATCGGGACTTCAAAAAATTGGGAGGGTAAAGCCCCGAATCTTTTTTGAAGCCGCTGCATTTTCCCAAGCAAGAAAAATATGGCCCCCCGAGTGGCCCCCCAAGCGGGATAAGGCATAAAAAAAGGATTATGGATATTCCATAACCCTTTGAAATAATTGGTCGGGGCGGCAGGATTTGAACCTGCGACACCTTGCACCCCATGCAAGTGCGCTTCCAGACTGCGCTACGCCCCGACGTTAAGACGAAACATCCTTAGCATGCAGTTTGTTTCCTGTCAAGGTCAATGTCATCCGGAGGATTCGGCTGCGGCCAGGGCCTGGTCGATATCCTCCACGATGTCTTTCGGGTCCTCTATACCTACGGCCAGGCGGATCAGGCCGTCTTTTATTCCGAGTTCCAGGCGTTGCTCCCTGGAGTGCATGTAATAGCTTATTGTTGCCGGGTGGGTGATCAGGGATTCAACCCCGCCCAGGCTGGGGCCTATGCTTAGGACCTTTAACCTGCTTAAGAAATCGAGCACGTATTCGGCGTCGTCTTTTACCTCAAAGGTAACCACCGCACCAAAGCCTTTCATCTGCCGCTTTGCCACGTCATGATGCGGGTGGCTTTCAAGTCCGGGGTAGTAGACCCGCTTGATCTTGCTGTTTGCTTCCAGGTGTTCTGCAACGACCTGGGCATTGCTGTTTAACCGCTCCATGCGCAGCGGGAAGGTTTTAAGCCCCCGGATCAGCAGGTACGATGAGTTGGGATCGATCACACCGCCGGTTATTTTCAGAAATTCCCTGATCGGATCTGTTAGCTCCTTTTTGCCCAGCAAAACTCCGGAAAGCAAATCGTTGTGGCCTGCAAGATATTTGGTGGCGCTGTGGATCACAAGGTGAACCCCGTATTCCAGGGGCTTCTGGTTAAACGGCGTGGCGAATGTGGAGTCCGAGATTACGGTGATGTCCCGTTTGCCGAAGATCTCCATCAACCGTTCCAGGTCCATGATGTTTAAATACGGATTGGTGGGCGATTCGGAGAAAAACACCCTGGTGTTGGGCTTGATGGCCTTTTCCATGGCCTCGTAGTCGCACATTTTGACTACAGTGCATTCTATGTTGTAGCGTCCCAAATAAGATTTGCAGAAGTCCAGGGTGCGCTTATACGCGTCATCCGTGATAATCAGGTGATCTCCGGCCCTGAGCAGCATAAAAAGCGAGGTGGTGATTGCGCTCATGCCGGAGGAAAACAAAACCGCGTCTTCGGATTCCTCCAGTGCGGCCAGCTTACGTTCGGCAGCAAGCTGCGTGGGGTGCCCGTATCGCCCGTATTCAAACCGTTCTATATCGCCCTGGGCCAGCTTCCTGATTTCTTCCACATTTTTGAAGATAAAAGTCGAGGTCTGAACTATCGGCGTGGTAACAGAGCCGTATTCATTGAACCGGACTTCACCTGAATGAACGGCCCGGGTTGAGATCCTGTTGTTTTCGTAGTCATCCATTTGAAAAACTCCCTTGAAAATTGATATTTACATCCTGTCGGTGTTCGGGTTCGATCTGCCACAGCTGCCTGGGGGCAAGATTCATCATGCCTGCCAATATCACGTCGGGAAACTGCTCGATTGTGATGTTAAACAGGTTGACGCTGTCGTTGTACAGCTCCCTGCGGTCTGCTATCTGGTCTTCAAGCTGGGAGACCCTGGACTGGAGCTGTCGGAAGGCCCGGTCGGCTTTAAGATCCGGATAGTTTTCCACCACTGCGAAAAGAGAGCGCAGTGCCTGAGAGATGGCGTTGTTTGCGTCCATAACCTCTTTTCCCGTTCCTGCATTGTCGAGCTGGGATCTTGCCCTGGTGACGTTTTCCAGCACGGCTCGTTCATGCTTCATGTATCCCTCGCAGACGCTTACCAGCTTGGGAAGCTCATCGTATCTTTGTTTCAGCAGCACGTCAATGTTGCTCCACGCCCTGTCGATATTGTGTTTGAGTCTTATAAGACCGTTAAACAAAATGATGGAGTAAACCGCCAGGGCCACAAGGAGTCCCAGGATAATCAGCGTGATAATCGTTCCCATTTGGGGTATCCTTTCATATTTAATGGGGTTTGTCTAGCCGGCATGAAGCCGGATCAGCATTTCCGTGCCCAGCCCGGCCATAAGCAGGCCGCCGGCCAGAAACAGCCATATCCTCAGGGATAGCTTACGGATAATGGCGGATTCACTGTCTGCGATTATAAACGGCAGCATTCCGTATGCGGGTTTTCTGATTACCGCCCGTTCCCGGGCTGCATTGTCTGACCCGAGGGCCTCGGCATATACCACGTTTTCCATGTCTGTCCGGGCGGTTTCCCATTCTGTCTCGTCTATGCGGCCGTTTTTGTCTGCATCATATTTCATCAGCTCCCCCGGATTTGATTTCAGCTCCCGCAGACGGGAAACGAGCTTTTCTTTAAATGTCTGTCCGATACGCTCGGTCCGGGCCGAGCCCAGCACGTAAATGCGTGAGCCTTCAGTAATTATGTCCTCATATATCCTGGTGTCGCGGTCCTGCAATTGCGGGGAGAGCAAAATCTGCTGCCCGCCCCAAAATTCCTGGTGGCTTTTTTCGGTGAGAAACAGGGCGCCTTTCGGTCTGATCAGGATTCTTCCGGTATCGTCTTGCAGGTAAAAAGGAAGTTTGCCGGAATTAACTATTTTTTGGAGGCGCCATTTACTGTCTTTTAAAGTCCTGACCCGGCGGTAATATACACACCGGTAATATATGCACCTGGTGTTGCTGTGGGCCGAACGCAGATCATAGTATTGCCCGGCCCGGCCCTCGAGCTCGGCCATGCCCATGGCAACCGAGCGCACCCGCGAGGTGGGGATGTTTTTGACCATCCGCCTGTAGTAAACAAGCAGCAGGGAATAGGAAAAAATCAAGAAGCCCGTACCGGTTAATACACCGCAAGCCGCTGTTTTCCAGAATACGGGATGGCTGATTTCTCCTGTGCCGAAAAAAATCCGCATAAAAATTATCAGTCCGAAAACTGCGCCGAATATGGTTTCGGAGGGCGCGGCGTTTATGATGCCGGCTATCCCCGAGTGCCGGATTTCCGGGGGAGGAAGCGGTCCGCCTGATTTACTTTTTTCAGATCCGGCTGCCCGGGGTTTTGTTTCTTTCTCCGGTCCGTCCCCGGTTTTCAGGGCATATGAATCATCTGCACTGACTGGTGCTCCGTCTTTTAGCAGGCCGGCACCTGCTGCAGCCATCAGAAACAGGGCGTAGCGGTTGAATGCGGCAAGAATATCTGTTTTTCCGGCGTTCCATTCAGGCATGGCCCTGGCAATGGAGGCGTTGCCGAACTTATGGTCAGTAACGCAGGTCTTCGCCTTTTCAATGGTTTTTGTTACAAGTGTGCGGAAGTTTACACTTGCGCTCATGCCCATGTGCTGCTGCAGGCTGCGGTAGGCAAAGATTGAATGATCCACGAGCACTCCTGCAGGAGAGGGGCCGCCCGCCGGGGCAAAGATTGCGGCCGGCTGGCAGACGGAAAATTTTTTGAGTGCTTCTTCAAAGCTTTTCTGAGCAGGGTGACGGTGAAACTGGAGGGCAAGATGAGGTTTTTCAATAGCTTTTCCGGAAAGATCCGTCAGGATAACCAGCAGATCGGTGTCGTGATCAACCTTAAAGACGGCATTATCATGACGGTCAAAGAAAACAGCGGCATGATCGGAGATTTCAACTTTTCTGGCAACCGGCAGCTTTTTACGGTATTCTGTTTTTTCCGCCGGTACCAGGGCAGCCGGAATCCCCAGGCTCTTCATTTCTGCAAGGCATGCGTCCTGCCTGTCGGCTTCGAGTTCGGGGGTCAGGCGGGACAGTCCCTGCCCGACCAGCTTGTATCTCAGGTCGCCCGGGGCTATGCCTGAGGCGGCTGAGAGCCTTTCGAGCATTTCTCCTGCCTCCCCGGGCAGTCGGCTGAACGGGAAAAAAAGCAGGAGCCGGGAATCAGTCATACTCCCGGCCGCCGGTCTGCTCCCTGAACGCCTTGAGCGCAGCCTTTCTGGATTCATGGATATCTATGACCCTGTCGAGACGGACCAGCTTGAATAACTGGACCAGCTGGTCTTTTACGTTAAACAGCCTTATCTCTCCATTTCTGGCGTGCAGGGTCCGCAGGCACGAAAGCATTGCTCCGACCCCTGAGCTGTCCATAAATTTTACCCGGCTCATGTCGAGCGCCATTTTATTCGATGCTTCCAGAAGGGGAGCGATCTCTGATTTGAATTCCATTACATTGCCGGCATCAAGGGCATCTGCAAGCACCCTTATGACCAGCACGTCGTCGATGTTTTCGGACTTAAACTTCATGGCCGCAAATTCCCTGTTAAAATGAGCAGGATGCACTCCCCCTTTAGCAGGCAGGGGCCATAATATCAAGTCTTTCCTTACTTATCGGCGCTTTGAGCATGCAGGGCATCCACGGCCCCGCTCATTATACGCCTCAGGAGCCGCCGTAGCCGACAGTAACAGAATCACCCTCTACAATAACGGGCACCTTGCGTACGCCGCCGGAGAGTTCAAGCATTTTGTCGAGCTTTTCCCCGTCGGCCTTCACGTTTACATAGTCGTGGTCCCTGTAGGCTGCACGAGCCTTTTCCGTGTAGGGTCAGCCCGCTTTGCCGTAAATAACAACGCGATCGGTCATCTCAGCCTCCTTTTTTTCGAAATGCTCAAATGTCGCTTAAAAATGGTTTTTTACAATTCCATCATTTTTTTGTGTTTATAAAAAAACTATACCACATCCCGCAGCTTTTGCTAAGAGAGAAGATCAGGGATGCCTTTTTCAATTTTTCAGCAAAGAGGATAAAAGGAAATGGAGCAGAGAATAATCTCATGTGATGAAACCGAATGTCTCATCGCTGCCGAGCATTTTCTGGATTATTTTCCAGAAGATGAGCAGATCAACAGCTTTGACCGGGTTATTATCGATGTTTCCCGCGTTTATGAAAATGCCGTTCTCATGGGCGCGCTTGCAGCCTCAAAGTATATTCTGCCGCCCGTGGAACCAAGGGTGACCTTTGACGTGGACGTGATTCTGCCGAAAAAGGATTTCAATGATTTTCTCGAAGACGAGATCCCCCCGGATAAGCTGGAGATCCTGGATGCGTGTTTTGAGACTTCGGATTCGACCAGTCACAGCCTGCGGCACAGAAAAACCAGGGTTTACGTGGATTTTCTTTCCGAAGACAGCAGGCCGGTTTCCGGAAAACTGGTACGCCGCATACTGGAAAATCCGGATGAAACCACAAACTCCCTGGTCTTAAACGGCAGCTCTATCGGGATACTAAAGCCCGAGCTAATTGTCGCCATGAAGCTGCACCGCTACGCAAAAAATCCCAGGTCTGAAAAAGCCCTGACAGACCGGCTTGATATCGTCAAGATGCTAAAGAGCTTCCATGACCGGCAGGATTTGCTGGACCCGGAAGCGGTCCGGGCGCTTATCAAGCGCAGGGAAGTAAAATATTTTGAAGAAATGATGGAGGATGTCGCCTGCGAGATGTGCGAACAGGAAAATTGACTCAGGCGGTTCCATTGTTTATAATATTTTTAAAAAAAGCCATAATAATAAATCCGCGGTTCAGGAGGTGGGGTGTTTTATGGCAAAGAGCTATTATACGATTCTCGGCATATCGCCGGATGCAAGCAGCCAGGAGGTCAAAAACGCCTACCGCCGGCTTGCAAAACAATATCACCCGGATCATGAAGGCGGAGACAGCGGCAAATTCAGAGATATCCAGGAGGCCTATTCGGTCCTGGCCGATTCTGACAAAAGGCGGAAGTATGAACAGCAAAGATCCGGCCGGGCAAAGGTGCGGGTCCGGGTAAGCCGGCCCGAGTATCGGCAATATCCCGGGGCAGAACCCCTTATACCGGACCGGGAGCCGATGCAGGAGCAGATGTATGAAAGACGGCGGGGCCCGGGCAGGGTGCCTTTTATGCCTGAGGTCCCGGAGAGCGAAGATATTGAAGATCTTTTTGCCCGGATTCTTCGTAAATTTTTATAGTCCGGCCCGGAAATGCCTGCCCCTGCTGCAGAAGGCCAGGAGCTTAAAGGCTGGATTTTTCCGGCGGCAGTTTTTTTAATGCAGACCCTGCAAAAGGAGGTATTGATGAAAGAACCCGAATTTAGAAAGGCGCCCGGTGACGGGGCAGACATCCAGCTTGCACAGTGGCCGGGCAAGGGAGAAACCGTTTTTTGCATACACGGTCTGACCGCCAATTGCCGCTGCTGGGATAAAATAGCCTCGGTAATTTCACCGGAGCACCAGGTGCTGGCCATGGACCTGCGGGGCAGGGGGTTTTCGGATAAACCCGAAACCGGATATTCTGTGGATCAGCACTGCAGAGATATTGAATCAGTCCTCCGGCATCTGGAGCTTGACAGGGTCGTGCTGATGGGCCACTCGCTGGGAGCGTTCATCGCCGCCTACTTTGCTGCCACCAGGCCGGAAATGGCCGAAAAGGCCATACTTGTAGACGGCGCCGGCCAGCTTTCATCAGAGCAGATGAACAAGGTTTTCGAAGGTATCAAGCTTTCCCTGGAACGCCTGGGCAAGGTTTTTCCCGATTATGAAAACTATGTTGAGACACTGAAAAAAGCCCCGTTTTTTCAATCCTGGTCAGAATACCTGGATGTTTATTTTCAGTATGAAACACAAGAGGCAAACGGCGGGGTACGCTCCAGGGTTTATGCCGGGGGGATACAGGAAGAAATAACAAACCTGGCAAATATAGAGATAGGCGATTATTACGGACGCATTTCCTGTCCGGTACTGATTCTGCGGGCGACCGAGGGGATGATGGGGCCTGATGACATTCTGCTGCCACAGGATGCGGCAGAACGGATGGAAAAGGAGATCCCGTCGGCCAGGCGGGTCGATATTGCCGGCAGCAATCATTATTCCCTGATTTTTGAAGATTTTGAGAGCCGGGACCGCGCAATCCGGGAATTTTTGTCCTCGTGATGGAATACGAAGAGCTCGACAAGCTGTTTTGTCCCCGCAGCGTGGCCATAGTCGGCCTGCCTCAGGGCATGAAGACCGGAAAGCTTTTTCTTTTAGCGCTCCAGGATATGGGTTTTTCCGGTCCGATTTATCCGGTCAACCCGAGCGCGCAAAATATTGACGGACTTAAGTGCTACCCTGATGTTTCCGCAATAGAAGACGAGGTGGATCTGGCCATTGTTTTGGTGGGCAGGGATGCCGCCTTTCAGGTGGTGCAGGAATGCGCAGAAAAAGGGGTCAGGGGCGTGGTCCTGTTTACGGCCGGCTACAGGGAAACCGGGAGCGAAGAGGGCCGGCGCATTGAAAAGGAAATGGTTGATACGGCCCGCTCGGCCGGGATGCGCCTGTTCGGCCCCAACTGCATGGGCCTGTATGTGCCACGCACCGGTCTTTCCTTTTTCCCCGGGCTTTGCCGGGAACCGGGGCATCTGGGTCTTATTTCCCACAGCGGCTCCCTGGCAAACATTATAGGCAGGCAGGCGGAACAACACGGCCTGGCTTTCAGCAAGGCGGTCAGCCTGGGAAACGAGGCGGACCTGCAGAGTGCCGACTTTCTGAGCTATTTTGCCCGGGACCCGGAAACGAAGATAATCGGCGGATATCTCGAAGGGGTAAAA
>JAGXLE010000049.1 GCA_018334855.1 Desulfobacterales bacterium
ACGCCGCCAGCGTTCATTCTGAGCCAGGATCAAACTCTCCACTTAAACCGTATATATCTAAATTACGTAAAAGCAAAAAAATCGTCTCGGCCCGCTTATCGCCACTATTTAGTTTTCAAAGATCAAAGGTTTCCTCCGCGGGAAGCATTTGTTGCTTCCGCGCTAAAAACAGACACGTTCACGTCATTTCTGTTTTTGGAAAGATCGATCAGGTGTTCACATCTAAAGAGATTAAGATGTCTTCATTGACCGGAGGAAAGTTTAGAATCAACCGAAATCCGTTTGCCATTCCGAGTCTGTATTTTTAATTATAATCAACTTCCGGTTTCAGTCAAGTCTTATTTGTGATTTTTTTAAGCAGTCAGAAGAGGCCGCTTTCAATCCAAGCTGAAAATATATTAATTATACAAAACATAACCCCATGTCAAGACAAAAATTTACATTTTTTGACTTTATCGTTTCATCCTGATTTTATGGTATTTTTTCTTTCCCGCACGCAGCACGAGTTCATCTTCCTCCAAATCATCTTCTGTTACCAGATAATCCTGCTGCTCAATGCGCATGCCGTTCAGATATGCGCCACCCTGCTTGATCAGACGGCGGGCGGCACTTGCTGAATCGGTGAGCCCGATGCTCTGATAGAGCTTAAAAACCGGTATTCCGGCTTCAAGATCTTCTTTTTCAATAACGGAAGTCGGCACTCCGCCCTCTTGGTCATCAGAGATTTTTCTCGGTATGTCACTTGAGGGCAGCAAAGTATCGGGAATCCGTCGCTCCCCGAACATGCGCGCAGCCGCTTTATGCGCGTTTGCCGCTTCATCGGCACCGTGGGCCAATTTCGTTGCTTCATAAGCCAGTACGGCCTTTGCATTGTTTAGCTCGGCATCCCTGAGCTCACCCACATAATAAACCTCCTCCATGGGAAGAAATGTAAAAAGCGACAGAAACCGTATTACATCCCGGTCATCGGTATTTATCCAGTACTGGTAATAATCATAGGGGGCGGTCAATTCCGGATCGAGCCATATGGCGCCTTGTGCGGTTTTTCCCATTTTGGCACCCCCGGCTGTTGTCACCAGGGGAAACGTGATCCCGTAGGTTTCAACCTGCCGCATTCTGCGTATCAGATCAATCCCTGCCACGATATTTCCCCATTGATCAGATCCGCCCATCTGCAGCCGACAGCCGTGAGTATCATAGAGCTTGAGAAAGTCATAGGCCTGCAGCAGCATGTAATTAAATTCTATGAAATTAAGCCCCTCCTCCGACTCCAGGCGGACCCGGTAGCTTTCGGCCCGGATCATCCGGTTGACCGAAAAATGCCGCCCGATATCGCGCAGAAAATCGATATATTTGAGATTCACCAGCCAGTCGGCATTGTTTAGCAGTTGAGCGCCTCCGCTGCCGAATTCAATGAATCGCGCGAGCTGATCCTTAATCCCTTGGGCGTTTTCTTCCACGTCAGCCAGGGTCAGCAGTTTCCGCATCTCGGTCTTGCCGCTGGGATCTCCCACCAGGCCGGTTCCACCTCCAACCAGCGCAAGGGGTCGGTGCCCGGCCCGCTGCATATGCGCAAGCGCCATAATCGGAACAAGGCTTCCCACGTGAAGGCTGGCAGCGGTCGGATCAAATCCGATATAACAGGTTACCGGGTAATTGTTCTCCACAAGCCGGTGCAGCTCATCTTCATGCGTAGTGGCTTCAATAAAGCCCCGCTGCCGGAGTATATCGATTACGTTCATTGTACTGGACTTTCTTTTTCGGGTAATTATTTGTTGGCGTATTCCACCGCCCGTGTCTCCCGTATCACCGTAACCTTGATCTGCCCCGGAAATGTCAGTTTTTCCTCTATTTTTTTGACAATATCCTTGCTTAAAATCTCGGAATCGTCATCAGACATTTTCCCTCCGTCTACAATAACTCTTAGTTCCCTTCCGGCCTGGATGGCATACGCATTGGCCACCCCCTTGGCCTCCTTTGCAATGGCCTCAAGGTCTTCCAGGCGCTTGATATAATTTTCCAGCAGCTCCTTTCTGGCCCCGGGACGGGCGCCGGAAAGACTGTCTGCGGCCTGCACGAGCAAATCATAGACCGATTCAGGGGTTACATCTTCATGATGAGCTGAAATGGCGTAAACGACCTTTGGCGATTCTCCGTGTTTCTTTGCCAGACGCGCCCCGATTTCCGCATGCGATCCGTCAACCTCGTGGTCTACGGCCTTGCCGATATCATGGAGCAGACCCATACGCTTTGCCATTTTCACATTCAATCCCAGTTCCCCTGCCATTGCACCGCACAGGAAACCCACTTCAACGGAATGCTGCAACACATTCTGGGCATAACTGGTCCGGAACTTGAGGCGGCCAAGGTACCTGATCAGCTCATTGCTTATGCCGTGCACGCCCAGATCAAAAGCCGCCTGATTTCCGGCCTCCTTGATTGTGGTCTCCACTTCCTGGTCGATCTTTTTGACCACATCCTCGATCCGGGCCGGATGAATGCGGCCGTCTTCGATCAGGCGAAGCAGTGAAAGCCGGGCCACTTCCCTGCGAACCGGGTTGAAACCTGATAAAATAACCGCTTCCGGAGTATCATCTATTATCAGATCAATGCCGGTGGCCGCTTCCAGGGCGCGGATATTTCTGCCTTCCCTGCCTATAATCCTGCCTTTCATCTCGTCATCGGGAAGCTGTACAACCGAAACCGTACGTTCGGCCACAAAATCACCGGCATACCGCTGAATCGCCGTAGCCATTATCTTCTTGGCTTCTTTGTCGGCATTTTCCCTGGCCTCGGCCTCGATACGCTTGATCATTTTTGCACTGTCGTGGCGCGCCTCGTTTTCCATGGACTGCATCAGCAGCTCCTTGGCCGCTTCTGCCGTCATGCCGGAAATGGACTCAAGCTGCTGTTTCTGTTCGTCTATAAGCTTCTGGTAATGCTCTTCTTTTTTTGCAATTCCAGCCTCGCGCTCCTGAAGCTCGCGCTCAAGCCGGGCATTTTCCTTTGCCTGGAGCTCGAGCTGCTCGTTTCTCTTGTCCAGGTTCTCTTCCTTGGCATGGAGGCGCTTTTCCATCTTTTTTAATTCATCGCGGGCCTCTGCGGTTTCGGCGTCAAAATCGCTTTTCATCTTAAAAAGCCGGTCTTTGGCCTCAAGCTGGGCTTCCTTGACCAGAGAATCGGCCTTGCGCTGAGCAGCGTCAACGATCATCTTGGACTTTTCTTCGGCATCCTTTATTTTCTGGCCCGCAAGCCGCCCTTTGAGCAGCTGGGATGCCACAAAGCCAACCAAGATCCCGATGACTACCATTAAAATATATGTTCCTTGCATCATTGCCCCCTAAAAGTAATATCCTGCGGCAGCCCTGCCGGTTTTGCAAAGGGTTCCGGTGTGTTTACCAGATACATGCGGCATAAAGAATCAAACACGGCTACACGGATTTACCGATATGTTCTTTGCGTCGGCTTTAATAGTAAATGGTGCAACAAAGCAGAGGTGTTCGGTGAGGAAAGATTTCGTGATGCATCACATCGGGGTCAATTTTAGAAAAAATATCGGGAGAACTGATGAACAAGGACCCGCGCCCGTTTTATCAACAGGCAAGATAAGCCCCCCGCCGCGCCGTGTTGAAAGAGCCTTGAACCGAGCTCGTCAAGGTGGGCGCCTTATGACTTCTTCAGGCTTTTCCGTACATGCGGAACTTGCACACCAAAGCCAGTGAAGGCTCCCTTTTTTTTAGGTGTTGGGTCAAGGGGCACTGTTCAATCACGCACACAGCAGGGGAGCTTATTTTCTCAATTTCTTCCAAAAAATCATCCTTTTGCCGGGCGCCAGGTCAGCAGTCTTTTTCCAAGACAGTCAGTAACATGAACTCGACGCAATCATCCGATCCATTCTTGCGGCCCGGCTGGCCACGGAGTTTAAAAACTCACTGTGGCGCATATTGAGTTCAACATTTTGTTTGGCAATGTTGAGCGCCGCCATTACGACAATTGCCAGCTTGTTTGTTTTCTGCGCATGCGACGGAAACCTCGAGGCCACGTGATTGACCTCCCTGACAAGCTGTTGCGTAACTTCCCTGGCATCAATTTCACTATCCTGCTCCACCCTGAACTTAAAGTGCTCGCCTAATAATTCAATTGTAATGATCTGTTCCAATTGATGCAAGTGTTTCCTTTGGTTGATCTTATTTATTCGTCAGCTGCCGGGTTTTCCGCTACAACATTGTCGATCTTGGCCAGCAAATTATCGATCTTGGATCGGATCTGGGCCTTCTGTCTTGAAAATTGATTTTCGGCTTCCACCTTTTGTTCCAATTCCGATTCCAGCTGTTTCACTCTGCCTGATAAATCGGAGTTCTCCCTTTCAAGCGTATGGCATCTTTCAATTAAATCTTCAACCTTCTGCAAAAGGTTGTCCATCTGAAGCATCACTTCATCGGTTTCCACTATCTCACCTCTTTTTTCGTATATAAAATTCACTGCAAAGAAAGTCAAGGTTTTTCATTTCCGTAAATAATCGCCTCCACCTTTTCAAGGTCGTCAAGGTTGTTTATGCCGAGCATTTCCTTGTTATCCCGGCAGAGCATCAAACCGATGCTTTTGCCGGATTCAGAGGCAATGCTAACAATATCGGTCAGATACAATTCTTCCTGGGCATTATTTGTGTCTATCTGCTTTAACGCGTATTCAAGAAAATTTCTGGCAACGCAATAGATTCCGGTATTAACGGTATTTATAGACTTTTCGGCTTCAGTGGCATCAGCTTCTTCAACGATGCGTTCAACAGCGCCGTCCGCATTTATTTTCAGGCGGCCATAGCCGCCGGGATTATCAAGCTGTGCCCCGAGTACGGTCACATCTTCTTGGCGGACAATGTGCATGTCAATTAAGTCGCTCAGTGTTTCAGGGGCAATAAGGGGGGCATCGCCGCACAAAACAACAACATGTTCGATATGGTCCCCAAGAGCTGGCAGAGCGCACCATGCAGCATGCCCTGTTCCGAGCTGACGTGCCTGGTAGGCAAAACTCACCCGGGCATAGGACGAAACAATGTCTTTAACCGCTTCTGACTGCGTTCCTGTAACCACGATAACGTCCTTGCCTGCGATCCTGGCGGCTGTTTCAACCACGTAAAGAATCATGGGCCGTCCTGCCACGCTGTGAAGCACCTTGGCCTTCTCCGATTTCATCCGAGTGCCTTTTCCGGCAGCCAAAATGATTACTGCAACCGGGCTTTCCGATCCACCTGTTTTCATCTCATGATCCCACGTTGAACCAAAAAGGGCAAATCAATAAAATTGATTTGCCCCTGGGTTTTTATCTCTATGACCGGAAACCGGAATCTAAGACTCTATATCCCGGTTTCCTGCAAATTTTCTAACAAGTGTCCATTCAGAATTCAGATAACATGTTTACGTTCAGCTTCGGGAGGGGCACTAATGAACAGATCCGCCGCCCTGTGCAATATTCATTCGTGCAACCGCCCGCTGCAGCGCAGCCCGGGCCCTGTTGTAATCAATATCTTCCTCCCGGCTTTCAAGGCGCTGCTGGGCCCGCTCATAAGCGGCCTTGGCCCTTTCATAATCAATTTCCTCCACACGTTCGGCGGATTCAGCAAGTACTGTCACCTTATCAGGGAGTGCTTCGGCAAATCCGCCGCTTACAAAGACAAACTGCTCTCTGCCGCTGTTGTCCTTGTAATGAAGATTGCCTATCTGAAGTGAGGTCAGAAAAGGCGTATGACCGAAAAGGACCCCGAACTCCCCAAGCGTTCCGGGCGCCATAACGATCTGGACGTCTTCGCTGACCACATACTGTTCCGGGGTCACTATTTCCAGTTTGATATTTTCAGCCATGCGCGGTTCCCCTTATTGATTATGATGAAGAAGCCATGTTTTTGGCTTTTTCCTGTGCTTCTTCAATCGTGCCGACCAGGTAGAACGCCTGCTCGGGCAGATCATCATGTTTTCCTTCACAGATTTCCTGGAAGGCGCGTATGGTATCTTCAAGCTTTACAAAAACGCCCTTCAGGCCGGTAAAAGTCTCTGCAACGTGGAACGGCTGGGAAAGAAACCTCTGAATTTTTCGTGCGCGGGCAACCGTGACCTTGTCTTCATCAGAGAGCTCTTCCATACCCAGAATGGCGATAATGTCCTGGAGGTCCTTGTAGCGCTGCAGGATAGTCTGCACCTCGCGGGCTACCCGGTAGTGTTCCTCGCCGATAAAATTTGCATCAAGAATACGAGAGGTTGAGTCCAGCGGGTCGACGGCCGGATAAATGCCAAGCTCTGCAATCTGCCGGGAAAGAACAACTGTACCGTCAAGATGGGCAAATGTTGTCGCCGGTGCCGGGTCGGTAAGGTCGTCTGCAGGCACGTACACACACTGGACGGCTGTAATCGAGCCCTTGTCCGTGGAGGTAATGCGCTCCTGGAGTTCGCCGAGCTCAACTGCCAGGGTGGGCTGATAACCAACAGCAGAGGGCATACGTCCGAGCAGGGAGGAGACTTCCTGCCCGGCCTGGGTAAACCGGAAAATGTTGTCGATAAAAAGAAGCACGTCCTGGCCTTCTTCGTCCCGGTAATATTCCGCGCTGGTAAGTGCTGTCAGGGCAACCCTCATACGGGCACCGGGCGGCTCGGTCATCTGGCCGTAAACCAGGGCCGCTTTGGGCAGAACGCCTGAATCTTTCATTTCGTGGTAAAGGTCGTTGCCCTCGCGGGTTCTTTCCCCAACCCCGCCAAACACCGAAATACCGCCGTGGTGCATGGCGATATTGTTGATCATTTCCATCATGATAACGGTTTTGCCGACACCTGCGCCGCCAAACAGGCCCATTTTCCCGCCCCGGGGAAAGGGAACAAGCAGATCGATGACCTTAACCCCGGTCTCGAGCACCTGCACGGAAACGTCCTGTTCAGTAAGTGCGGGCGCTTCCTTGTGAATAGGCGCCATGTTTTCGTGGCTTACAGAACCCAGTCCATCCACGGGACGGCCCACCACGTTTAAAACTCTTCCCAGTGCAGCCTCGCCGACAGGAACCATTATTGGGCTTCCGGTATCCTTTACCGGTGCCCCTCTGACCAGCCCGTCGGTAATGTCCATTGCAACCGTACGAACGACATTGTCGCCAAGATGCTGGGCAACTTCAACCACCAGGTTGTCTTCCTGATCGTTGATGGTCTGGTTTGTAATTAAAAGGGCCGTCAGAATTTCAGGCAAATTGCCCTGTTCGAACTCGACGTCAACCACAGGCCCCATTACCTGAGTAATTTTACCGATATTCTCCGCCATGAATTGACCTCCTATAATAAAAAACAGAATTAACTGTGTGGATTATCCCCGCAGGGCTTCGGCACCGCCGACGATATCCATAAGCTCCATTGTAATTTCAGCCTGCCGGGCCTTGTTATATGCCAGGGTCAGGTTATCAATCATATCATCACATGCCTTGGTGGCATTATCCATCGCCCGCATACGGGAAGCATGTTCACTGGTGGAAGTTTCCAGCAGTGCATTGTAGACCTGGACGTAGACATTGCGGGGAAGCATGGTGTTTAAAAGTTCCTCGGGGGAGGGTTCACAAATATGTTCGGCCATGTATGACTGTTCCTCCCCGCTTTGACCGGCTTCGGCTTCTCCGGATTCTTCTCCGAGGGTGGGTATGGGCAGCAGCTGCTGAACCACCGGCGGCTGATTGGCCATACCAAGAAAACGGGAAAACACGATATGAACCTCATCGTAATCGCCGTTTAAAAAGCCGTCTATAAGTTTTTGTGCCGAAGTTGAAGCAATGTTGAACCCAAACTTGGCGCCCACCACATTAAGATATTCATCAGCAATGGTAAATTTTTCTCTGCGGCACCAGTCCCGACCCTTTTTGCCGAAATTCGTAAATGAAACATCCATTCCGGCATTTACTTTTTCCTTCATGAAAGATTCGGCAGTCTCTATCAGGTGGGTGTTAAACCCCCCGCAAAGGCCGCGGTCGGAAGTCAGCAGGACTATGTGCACATTTTTAACCTCCTCGCGGGAAATCAACAGCGGACTGACGTCATCGCCCGCTTTTCCGGCTATGTTGCCAAGCACCTCGGAAAACTTTTCCGCATAGGGACGGAATGCTTCCATGGCCGATTGCGCGCCGCGAAGCTTGGAGGCGGCGACCATGTTCATGGCCCTTGTGATCTGCTGGGTCTTTTTAACCCCGTTAATCTTGGCTTTAACTTCTTGTAGGGATGCCATATATCGACTCTCGCCTTATTCTGTTGTTATTGCCGGTAACAGCCCGTGCTACTTGACCGTGTCCTTGAATTCCTCGCCGTATTC
>JAGXLE010000050.1 GCA_018334855.1 Desulfobacterales bacterium
GGAGCATATTTTTCGGCATATTCGGCACCACCGGTCTTATGGTGTTAAAGCCGGTTATCGGAGAGGTCCGGGCCGATTCCCCGGCCGAGGCGGCCGGGCTTAAATCCGGGGACGTGATAGTCTCAGCAGACGGCAAACAAATTGAAACCTGGCCCGAAATGGCGGATGTGATATCTGAAAGCAAAGGCGAGCCGATTGAATTTACGATTAATAGAGAGGGGCGCAGTCTTGATCTGACAATTGAGCCGGCCATGGATAAGGTTGAAGACATATTCGGCGAGAGTCACGAGCGCTACATGATTGGCATCACTGCTGCGGGTAAGACCAAATCCGTGCCTCTCAACCCTGTCGAGGCAATGGGAGAGAGCCTGCACAGAACGTGGATGATTATCAAGCTGACCGTTGTTTCCGTGGTCAAGCTTATCCAGGGGGCCCTTTCTGTAAAGACCCTGGGCGGTCCAATTATGATCGCCCAGATTGCAGGGGAGCAGGTCCAGCACGGGGCTGTGAATCTGCTTTCGTTTATTGCGCTTGTAAGTGTTAACCTTGGTATTTTAAACCTTCTGCCGGTGCCTGTGTTAGACGGCGGGCACCTGGTGTTTTTTGCCATCGAGGGGGCCAAGGGCAGCCCGGTTTCCCTCCGGGCCCGGGAGATGGCCCAGCAGGTGGGAATTTTTCTGCTGCTTACGTTGATGGTTTTTGTTTTCTACAATGATATCATGAGAATATTATCTGGGTGAAATTATGGCTGATCGCCTGGAAATCGCTTTAAAACCGAAGCTTTTTGATGCAGAAGGAGCGGGCATCAAAAACAAGGCCTCCGATTACTTCGGTATCTGTCCGGACTCGATACGCGTGATCCGGATCGTGACCATTGATGCTGATTTGACACCTGATCAGCTCGAAACCGTGCGCACAGAGATTTTTACCAACCCGGTCACCCAAATATCCGACTTCCGGCCGCTTGATTTCGCCTTTGACTGGTGCATCTGGGTGGGCTACCGTCCCGGGGTAAAGGACAATGCCGGCCACACTGCAGTCGAGGCCATAGAGGATGTGCTCGGAATTCGTTTCGGCCCCGGGCAGGGCGTGTATACATCCAGGCGCTTCTGCATCCGGGGCGGGGATCTTAGCCGGCATGACGCTGAAACAATTGCAAAAGAGCTTCTGGCAAATGACATTATCCAGCAGGTCCGGGTCTATTGCGCGGACGAGTGGGATACAGATACCGGTGTGGGTATTATCATTCCAAAGGTGCGGCTGGATCATACGCCCACGGTAACCACAATTTCCATTGATTCGGACGAAACACTGAGCAAAATCAGTGATGAGCGCAACCTGGCTTTAAATCCAAACGATATCCCGGTAATCCGGAATTATTTTCTGGAGCCGGCCGTTAAGGATGAAAGAAAAGCCATGGGTCTTGGCGAACCCACCGATGTTGAAATAGAATACATCTCCCAGGCCAGAAGTGATCACTGCAACCACAATACCTTCCAGGGCCGGTTTTTTTACAAAGACATGGAAACCGGACAGGCCGAGACCATAGACAACCTGTTTAAAACCTTTATCGAGTCGCCCACGCGCCGCCTCCAGGAGGAAAAAGACTGGGTTGTCTCCGTGCTCTGGGACAATGCCGGGGTGGGGCGCTTTGATAAGAATCACTATTATGTGATTACCGGAGAGACCCACAATTCCCCGTCAAACATGGAGGCCTACGGGGGAGCCATTACCGGCATCGTGGGGGTTTACCGGGATCCGCTGGGCACAGGCAAAGGATCGCGTCTGATCATGGGAAGCTACGGTTTTTGCGTCGGCGATCGGGATTACAGCGGGGAATTAAAGCCCAGGCTTCATCCCAGGAGGCTTCTTGACGGGGTGATTGAGGGCGTGCGCGACGGTGGCAACAAAAGCGGCATTCCCACGCCTTTCGGACAGGTCACGTTCCACCACGGCTACATGGGAAAATGCCTGGTATTTGTGACCGCAGTGGGCATGATGCCCTCACAGGCGGCGCAGACACCGGCCGAGCAGAAAACCACCTCGCCCGGGGACCTGATCCTGATGTGCGGCGGCCGGGTTGGAAAAGACGGCATTCACGGTGTGACGGCCTCTTCGGAGATTTTTTCCGAAAGCACGCCGGCCGGACACGTGCAGATCGGCGATCCCTACACCCAGAAAAAAATGCACGATTTCCTGCTCCAGGCAAGGGACGAGGGCCTGATCCGGTTTATCACGGATAACGGCGGCGGCGGGCTGTCATCCTCGGTGGGCGAATCCGCCAGATTTTCCGGGGGCTGCGAGGTCTGGCTCGACCGGGTGCCGTTAAAATACGTTGGCCTGGACCAATGGGAAATCTGGGTTTCAGAATCTCAGGAACGTATGACAGTTGCCGTGCATCCAGACGATGTTTCCCGTTTTCTGGAACTATCCGAAAAACACGCCGTGGAAAGCACGGTGATCGGTGAGTACACGGATTCAGGCAAGCTGCACATCAAGTATGACGGCGATACCTGTGCATACATTAACATGGATTTTCTCACCCGGGGATTTCCCCAGTGGGAATTTGAAGCCGAGTGGATACCGCCCGGTATGCGGGGCTTGCATGAGCCGGTGATAGGCGAACCCGCAGAATATGGTGAACTGTTAAAACAGATGCTGGCCCGCCCCAATATCTGCTCCAGAGAATGGATCATACGCCAGTACGACCACGAAGTTCAGGGCACCAGCGTAATAAAGCCGCTGGTGGGAAAAGACCGGGATGTTAACAGCGATGCCGTGGTTCTAAGGCCTGTACTGACCTCTGAGCGCGGGCTGGCCTTTTCCCAGGCGCTGCTGCCTTTTTATTCCGAAATTGACGCCTATGACATGACCGCATGTACCATTGACGAGGCAGTGCGCCGCCTTGTGGCAGTTGGCGGGAATCCGGAGCATATAGGAGGGGTGGACAATTTCTGTTGGCCCAATATACAGTATGATCCAAAAGATAACCCTGACGGCCGGTTCAAGGCTGCCCAGCTGGTGCGCGCCTGCAGAGCTCTGTCAGATACCTGTCTGGCCTTTGGCATCCCGCTTTTATCCGGCAAGGACAGCATGTATGTTGACGGACATTTGCCCGGCAGATACGGTGAGACCCACAAGCTCTCTGCTCTTGAAACCATGCAGTTTTCCACCACCAGCGTGATTTCAGATATAAATTGCTGCGTAACCATGGATGTAAAGTTTCCCGGAGATTTGCTCTATGTGCTGGGCGAAACTAAAGACGAACTCGGGGCATCGGAATATTACGATCGGTTCGGATATATCGGGCTAAACGTACCGCACGCAGAGCCGGAGAAATTTCTGCCCATGTATAAAACCCTGCACAAGGCGATATGCAGCCGGCTTGCGGCCTCCGTGCACGGGGTGTACAGGGGCGGGCTGGGCGTGCACCTGGCCATGTGCGCCATGGCCGGTAATCTAGGAGTGAGTGCGGATCTTGATCTCATCCCGGCCCGGCAGGATTTGCGTGCCGATCACCTGCTGTTTTCAGAGACCCCTGGCAGGTTTATCGTGACAGTTAATTCGGAAAACCAGATGGAATTTGAATCCCTGTTTAAGGAGCACCCCTTTGCCTGCATCGGCGCGGTCACCAAAGAGCCCCGGCTTGAAATAACCCGGCAGGGGGAAACCCTTGCCGACGTATTGACGGCCGATCTCAAGTCCACCTGGAAACAGCCATTCGGCAATCTTGTATAGCCGGAAAAGGAAATTATGCCTTCAGGTAACACGAATAACAAGGTTAAAGCACTGGTGCTGACAGGATACGGTCTGAACTGCGACGTGGAAACAGCCCATGCATGCGAGTTGGCAGGTGCCCGGGCCCGGTGCGTGCATATCAATGATGTGATTTCAGGTGAAGTGCCCCTTGAAGATTTCCAGATAATGGTTTTTATCGGCGGTTTCTCCTGGGGCGATGATCACGGCGCAGGCGTGATCCAGGCAGTGCGCATGAAGAAAAACGCCGGCGAGCGGCTTTTAAAATTCATTGACAGCGGCAACCTGGTGATAGGCATCTGCAACGGATTCCAGACACTTGTCAACCTGGGCCTGCTGCCCGGGTTTGACGGCAATTACCAGGACCGCTCTGTTGCATTGACTCATAACGACTGCGGCAACTTCAGAGACGACTGGGTGCACCTGCGGATCAATGAAAATAACCCTTGCGTTTTTACAAGGGGAATAGAGCATATTGAACTGCCCGTGCGGCACGGGGAGGGCAAGTTTATCGCCGATGAAGCGGTAATAGAGCGTCTGGTGCGGCAAAACCAAGTGGTATGCAGATATGCCGTTGCATCCGGCAAACCTGCAGAAGGCCGGTTTCCAGTCAACCCCAACGGTTCCATCCATGATATTGCCGGCATCTGCGATCCGACCGGCAGGGTTTTCGGCCTGATGCCGCATCCGGAAGCCTATAATCACCCCTTAAACCACCCGGACTGGCCCTTGGTCAAACAGGCCTCCGCTCGCGGACAAATTTCGCATACTCATAATTTCGTCACAGGCATCCATATATTTGAAAATGCAGTGCAGTATTTTCAATGATTGCCTCCGGGCGTGTAAATTACTTGACATTACAGTATAGCTTGTCTTTATAATAGAAGATATTTGCCTTGCCATCTCAAAACAGACTTCCGGGGAGGGTCGGGGTCGGTTTTTGAGCCGGCGCTTTTCTGATAGAAGGAGGGCAGACAGCCATGAAAATTAGTCCGGAAATAAGGCTGATAGTATTGTGTACCATGCTGCTTTCACTGATGCTGGCAGATTATGGATTTGCCGAACTATACAAGTACAAGGATTCGGAAGGTGTTGTCCACTATACCGATGATCTGGGAAATGTTCCGGAGAAATACAGACAGGACATAAACACCATGGAAGAGATAAAAAGCCTGCCGGCCGAATCTGAAACGGATAAAGAATCTGAATCCGGTAAGCAGAAGGCTACAAAAGAGAAAGGCTCTGATCAGTTACCAGGGGATGCAAAAAAGGAAGATCAGCTTTCAAAAAAGGCGGAAGAGCTTTCAGCCCGGCAGGCCGAGCTCCGTGAAGAATACAGTCAGCTAAAAGATGAAAGAGAAAAATTAATGAATTCGCCTCCGGACAGATCTGCATCCAGCGAGGAGAAAGCCCGATATTCGCAGAAGGTAGAGAATTTAAACAAGCGCATCGAGGCTTATAGCCGCAAAGTGGAGAAATTTGAAAAAGAGCTGGAAAAATTCAACTCCAGGGCGGCGGAAAATTAAGCCTGTTTGTGACGGCTTCTTCTCAGATCCGGGTCTCTGAGTCTATGTTTTCTATAAGGTTGGCAACGGAGGATTCGAGTTCAAGGGCGAGCTGTTCCATTTCATCAGGCTCTGTTTCTATGGCTTGCAGGGCGCCTTCTTCCATGACAAAGTTTTTTTCCGGGCCTTTCCCGTTGGCCAGCGCGTCTGCTGCATGGAGGATGCAGGAAAGGACATCTCCTTCCGATTGAGAAGGGCGGTGATGAAATTCAATGGCATGCGTCTGGCTTGCAGGCAGCATCCATTTTTTCAGATATTTTGCGGCCAGCTGTGAGTGATTGAAGCCGAAGACTTCCGTTTCCGCCTGTTCAATTGTTTTCCCGTTTTCCAGGTACCTGTCAAAGCTTTTCTTTTCTTTTACCAGGTAAGGGTCAAGTATCAACATGCCTGCGTCGTGGAGTAGTCCGGCCATGAAGGCATCATCAACGAGTTCCGGAAATTTTTCCTCGGCAATGGCCCGTGCCCCATAAGCCGTAAAAAGAGAATGCTCCCAGGCCTGTCTTGCTGAAATTTCGTAGCCTTCCAGCCGTTTTCCCATCATTTTGGAGGAGTTTACCACTACAATCATTTCAAAAAGGGTTTTAAAGCCGAGTAAGGCGGAGGCCTGCTGGACCGATTTTACGGGGACTTTAACCCCGTAATAAGCTGAATTTGCAAGCTTTAACACGCGTGTAGCCATGCCCTGGTCCGATTCAAGGACCTGGGCTATTTCCATGAATCCAGCTCTTTCATCGGACAGTACCTCCGTGGCCCTGGCAATAACCTGGGGCATCGGCGGGAGCGCTTTTGAGGTTTCTATAATTTTCTGCATCATATCTTTGTTTTCTTGCGCCATGTTCTTTGTTGCTCCCTTACGGCAAAAAACTTTTACAGGTGTGTTTTGTTGTCTCTGTTTTATTATCGGCGGGCCGGAAGGAAATCTTTAGGGCAAATCTGTCTGAAAGACGCCGCCCCGGCTGAAGGCAGCCGGGGCGGCTAAAGTGAGTACAGACATGAAAAACCGGTAAAAAATGATTTTTTCTATCGCATGGCCTGTATCGGCATGCCGGCGGAAAGATCCTGGCCGGAATAGGTTATCAGTACGGTTGCTGTTTTATCCTCGGTGTATAAAACCGTAATTGCCCCGACCTTTTCGAGGTTGAGTTTTTCCGCTTTATCAGCCCTGTATTTGCGGTTTTTTGTTATGGGGGTCAAAACCTGGTATCGCTGTCCTTTTTCGACGCCGTGGTCTGCGCCCCTGTCAATAAAAGCAATGATTTGCTCTCCCATAATCTGCCAGTTGTCTTCCGATTTTATTAACTTTCCCCCTATGCCTTCTATGCCGGATTTTAACTCAATTTTCTCGTTTCTTTGCATAAACGGCATGAGCCTGTCGCCTTCGGTGATTTCCCTGAATGAGCTAACCACCTTACCAATGGCAAGATTTTGCTTCAGCTCGTTTATTTTCACGATTCCGGTGAGCAGGTGCTGGACTCCGATATAGTCGTTGGTCTCCGGGTCCCGAATGGGGCTGATGGTTCGATACGTAAAATAGCGCTCTCCTATCGACAGACTTGCCGGGGATTGAGGACGGATATATACCTGGGAGTCCGTGCCTATCAACGTGGTTTTGTGTCGGTCCTGAAACAGTACGCCTAAGGGGTTTACAGCCTGCTGCCGGATAAATCCCACTGAATTGATTTTGGAAAAAGTAAAATATTGTTTTGCTTCCGGCTCGGCCTTTTTTTCAGGTTCCGGGGCTTTTTTTTCTCCATAGAAATCTTTTTGGTAAATGCGGATTTTCTGGCCGGGATAGATCAGGTGAGGATTTTTAATGTCCGGGTTGTAATGCCACAAGTTGGGCCATTGCCAGGGAGAATCAGAAAATTTTTCCGAGAGATCCCACAGGGTGTCGCCTTTTTGCACCGTGTAATAAAAGCCGGTTTCTGTTTTGACTATGTGTTCCTCGATGCCGGCATGTGCGGTTCCCGCGGAAACAAGAGCGGCGGAAATAATTAATATTGCGGGGATAAATTGTTTTTTCAGCCTTTTAATTGTTTGTGCGTTCATGCCATGCCCCTGTAATTATTGGGTTGAAAAAAATGAAGAGAAAAAAGCCTCCCTGTTGTATGCAAATTTTTTATCAGGGTGTTTTATCCATAAAGAATTTTTCGTTTTTTGTCAAGATATTGCATGCTTTTTGTCCAATTTTTGCTTGACCTTCTGCTGATTCTTACTTAGAAATCAAGTATGAACAGAGGCAGAAGTTGATATAAATGTATTATAACTTTTTGATAAATCACATTATTATGATGATCAGATCAGTTTTTCATAATTTGTACAGCACAGAGAGTGTATTTTTCCGGTGGCGGCTGTATTGGACCGAAACGGCGGGATGTGCCCTTCGGCCGATGCAGCACTGATGCAACCGGCCAAAACGCTGTAAATAAAACCGTGGGGCCCGCCGGGGCCTCACGGTTTTTTTTATTAAGACGTGCCCATCCAGAAATGGCTAATTTGCCCAATTTCTGCGTCAGGCTCAAATTTTAATCCTCAAAATACAGCAAGTATTACTGCGGATAAAATTTTCGCCTTCCTTGAACGTAAACAAATTATCTGATTTCTGGACGGGCACTAAAACGGCAAGTGCCGCGAAATTAAACAGGGAGGACAGCAATATGTTGATAGTTATGCGCCAGGACGCTACAAAGGAACAGATTGATGCCGTGATCCGCGCAGTTGAGGATAGAGGCTGTTCTGCAAGGTCTATTCCCGGCGGGGAGAGGGTTTCCATCGGGGTCCTTTACAACAGGGGCCCGATAGATAAATCGGTATTTCAGGATATGTCGGGTGTCAAGGAGGCTATTGCCGTAACCCGGCCATACAAGCTTGTCAGCCGGGAAGTGCATCCCCATGATACGGTCATACGGGTGGGAAATGTCGATATCGGGGGTAAGAACCGCGTGATCATCGGTGGACCGTGCGCGGTTGAAAGC
>JAGXLE010000051.1 GCA_018334855.1 Desulfobacterales bacterium
AGAGGCCATTAAAAGAGATGAGTTTTTTTCGTTCAGGCGCGAGTTCTACCGGCTGCGGCATCCAACGGAAACAAAATAAATTCCAGGGAAGAAGGCAAAAAATACCCGGCGGGCTGATAAAAAAAAGCCCGCCGGGCAAGGCGGCACCCTCCCCGGCGGACCTTAAAAAACGAACCGGAATTTATTTTTCATATATACCGACAATGCGGTTCATTCCGATTATGTGGGGTTCAATGCGCTCCAGAAGCTGCCACTGGGTAAGGCCCGGCTCCAGATTCAGCTCGCTGTTTAACGCGAGCAGCCACCAGAAATAATGATGCACGCCGTGACCCGCCGGGGGCATGGGCCCTTTATAGCCCTCCTGGCTGAAATCATTAACCCCCTTTGTGTAGTCCTTGGTCCCCTCCGGAAGGCTGGTAACAGAGGCCGGGATATTGTACAAAACCCAGTGAACAAACCCGTAAGTCCCAGGCAATACCAGGGGCGCATCAGGGTCATGGCAGATTACGGCAAAAGAACGCGTCCCGTCCGGCACATTTGTCCATTCCAGCGGCGGGGATACGTCCTCGCCGTCACCCGTGTGCTTTTGAGGTATTCTGCTCCTGGTTTCAAACGCAGGACTCTTTAACTGCATTTCAGATAATGCAAAACCCATATTGCCTCCCTCCTTTCTTTTATCGGAGTTTTGAAAAAAGACAGCATAAATGCGGCCTTGAGCATTAAGCCTTGCCTTGTCTATAACATTTCCAGCTCATCGAGTAACTGGATAACCCTCAACGATTCGGCAACGCCGGTGGTGCCCCTCATGCTGGTTACCACAGCAATGGTCTCAAGCATCTCTTCTTTGGTCGCTCCCTGATCCAGGGCGCCCATTGCCTGTCCCAGGATGCAGTTTCTGCATCCTGCCCCGAGGGCCAGTGCCATGGCCATGAGACGCTTGGTCTTGGTGTCAAGGGCTCCGTCCTTATAAGCTTCTTCCATCTGGGCCCCGATCTGCTTGCCCACTTCTGGCATCGCCTTCATGAACTTGCCGAGATTCTTCGTGCGGTTCTTATTGAGCTCCACCTGACTTTCTGACATATCTTACCTCCTTTGCCTGAAAATTAGCCGAATTAAAACTTGCTTTTAATTAAGGTATTTATAACAGGAATCACCTTGGAGGTAAAGCCATAATACAATTTGTAAATTCTGTTTTTATGGAACCTAAATAGATATGGATGTTATCCTTTCAAATCAATTGCTTTTAAAAATCTGAAACACTCAATTCAGGTGGAAATATTATTTGACATCTAAAACAGTTCCTGATATTTGTTAATTTTTCAAGTCGATAACAAATTGTAATTTGATAGGTATATTATAACCCGTTTCCGAAGGAGGGAGCAATGAGTAAACGTCTATGGATTCTGTCCGCTGTGGCGTGTTTAGCTACTGTAGTCTTGGCGGCGGGGCTTTATGCAGGTACCACAGCCAGTCCCGACACGGTCAAGATGAAAAATGAAGAGGCTTTTGAGCAGCACCGGATGCCGGTGGTAGAGTTTTCCCACCAGATGCATACCGCGGCCAAGCCGGACGGATACGAAATCGGCTGCGGTGAGTGTCATCATGACGAAAACGGCGAGCCCATCGCGGATCTACAAGAAGGCGACGCCGTTCAGAACTGCTTTGAGTGCCACAGTGAAAAAGGCGCCGGTACCCCCAAAGATTTCATGGGACCTCCGCCTGATGCAGAAGCATTGAATTCCTATTATACGGCGGTACATGTCAACTGCGTCGGCTGCCACAAAAAGCAGGGCGGCCCGGTTGCATGCAACCAGTGCCACGCCAAGGAATAATAATAAGCAGAGAAATCGGGCGAATCAGCCATTTCTGGCTTATAAGCAAGAGCCGTGTGCGGCAAATATTTTCCGCACACGGCTTTTTTATATTTTTAAATTCCGCTCTTTTTGTAATTTTCAGATGCTCTCACCAGTGAGGCCGCCCACCCGGATATACCCAGTGAATGAATATGGGTGTATGTGGCCAGAACGTTTTTATAGCACACCCCGTCTTTTCCGTTGATAATGCCCCGCCCTTTTTTCATTGAAAACACCAGGTCGGTATCGTGGCCGTTCCATTCCAGCACCCGGGAATAGTGAAATTCATGGCCTCTTATCTCGGTTCCGGCCGAAAAATAGGGATTTTCACGCTCTACGGCTGCAATCGTGTATCCGTGTCCCTGGGGGCGCGGGGAAAAGCCGAAAACAATAGGCAGAACGCCTGCCATAGGATAGGCTTTGTCCAGAACAAGGGATTGACCGAGATACATTAGCCCCCCGCACTCGGCATAAACGGGAAGGCCTGAATCTGCGGCATTTCTGACCGAATTTCTGAACTTCAGATTTTCGGCCAGCTGCCGGGCATGGGTCTCCGGAAAACCACCGCCTATATAAAGGCCGTCCACAGCCGGCAAAGCCTCATCTGACACGGGACTTATAAAAACAAGTTCTGCGCCGGCCTTTTCAAGGGCTTCAAAATTTTCCGGGTAATAGAACTGAAAGGCGGAATCTTTTATAACCCCGATGCACACAGGCTTTTCCGGCCCGGTGCCCGCCTCTGGAAAGATGGAAGCTGCCGGCTTGCCGCAAACCTTTTCCCCGGTCAGCATAGAGAGCGGATTTGGCGCAGCCCGGTCCGCTATTGAAGAAATTCTGTCCAGGTCCAAATATGATTGTGCCATCCTGGTTGCGGAATCAATAGCAGCAGCTGCCAGTTCATGCTCGACCGTGGGGATCAGCCCCATGTGCCGCTCCGGAAAATCCTCCCGGCTGAGCTTGGGAAGCGCTCCGAGCACGGGCAGGCCGCAACGGCCTTCAATGCTGGTGCGAAGAATCCGTTCATGCCGGCTGCCTGCCACCCTGTTTAAAATTACTCCGCAAATATCAACATCCGGATCAAAATAAAGGCAGCCCAGCACCACGGCCGCCATGGTACGGGTGGCTTTCGTGGAGTCCACGCATAAAATTACAGGCGCGGCAAGCATCTTGGCCAAAGAAGCGGTGCTGGTAGTTCCTTCTGCATCGAGGCCGTCATAAAGGCCGCGGTTGCCTTCAACAACAGAAAGATCTGCATCCCTGGAAAACTGGGAAAATGACATGCACAGCCGGTCGGCTGCAAACAGGAATGGGTCCAGATTGTGGCACGGGCGGCCGGCAGCCATGGCCAGCCAGCCCGCGTCAATATAATCAGGGCCTTTTTTAAAGGGAGCTACAACCTTACCAAGCCGGGTAAATGCCGAAACAATACCTATCGATACAACGGTCTTCCCCGCTCCGCCACGCAGCCCGGCAATCAATACACGGGGAATCTCAATTGGTTCGCCCCCCATTTACCCACTATCCGGCCAGGTAATAAAAATAGAAATGAAATCCGATAGCATGAGGTACAGCCCATATAATTCGAGGCTGCCCCAGCAATGTTATTCGTTTTCGTGCTCAGCGCCGGCCTGCTTGCCTGTACCTTTCAGGCCGTACATGGAAGTGCTGCCGCTTGACCAGAACTCCAGGATGCCTTCATTAATCATCTGGGTGACGATCTTTTTGGCTTCCCGGGGCTTGGCATCCAGAATCTTGGCCAAATCGTTGAAATAAAACTTGGACTTGGTCTTGGATTTTTTCTGCAGGCCTTCAATGATTTTTTGTTTTGATTCTTCGTAGTCCAGTGCCATAGCGCAATGTCCTTATAATATTAAATGAGGCGTTGCGGCGCGGTGCAAACCCGCACCGCAACGCGCTTTTCTATGCCCGGTTTTTCAGCTTCCGAATCTGCTCTAGAATTTAAACTGCGTAGTCTGGCGCCACGTGTAGTATGCCGGGTCACGAAAATCGTCTATCAGGTGATGCGTGAATTCGAGATCGCATTTCTCGAAAAACCGCTCCCATCCGATGCGCTCTGCCCACTCGCCCAGCCGCTCATATTTCCTGGCGTCTGCAGCGTAAGTATCAACGATCTTCTTGATCGTCTCTGCTGTTTTGGGCCAGCGCGGCGGCTCATTGGGAATAAATGCCACTGCCACCTTGGAGAACTTGGGCGCGGAAAGCCGGTTGGAGACCTTGCCGCCAACCATCAGCACGATGCCGTCGCCTTCCTTGTCCGCCAGCGGCAATCCCGGGCACATGGTGTAGCAATTGCCGCAGAACATGCACCGGCTGTTGTTGACCTCCACGCTGTTGACCGTCTTGCCGTCGATCTCGACCTTCTTGGGCTTGATCGCCGCTGTCGGGCAGGCCGCAATGGCCAGCGGAATCTCGCACATCTTGTCCATGTACTCATGATCAATCATGGGGGGCTTGCGGTGATAGCCCAGAATGGCGATATCCGAGCAATGCACTGCACCGCACATGTTCAGGCAGCATGCCAGGGAAATCCGCAGATGCGCCGGCAGCCGCATATTCTGAAAATCATTGAACACTTCGTCCATGACCGACTTGACCGGGCCGGAGGCGTCTGTTGCCGGGGTATGGCAGTGGATCCAGCCCTGGGTGTGGATGATGTTTGTAATTCCGGCGCCCGTGCCGCCGACCGGGAACTTATAGCTGCCGCCGGCAAACTTGCGGCTCTGGAGATCATCGATTAACGGCTGAACCTTGTCCTTGCTGTCAACCATGAACTCCACGTTGTTCCGCGTTGTCCAGCGGATGTAACCGCCGCAGTGCTTATCTGCGATTTCGCAGATTTCGCGGATCAAGCTGACACTCATCAGGCGCGCGCCGCCGACGCGCACCGTGTATACCTCATCACCGGTTTCTGAAACGTGCACCAGGACGCCGGGCTGCAGGATTTCATGATACAGCCACTTGCCCTTGTTGTTTTTGATAACCGGCGGGTAAAACTCTTCGAAATTTCTTGGTCCGATATCCGTAATCCGATCCTGCATCGGATTGTTGGGATCGTATCCTGAAGATATAAAAGCCATGATCAACCCCTTTCTTATCGCTGATGATGTTTACGGAACTCATGAATGTCTCGGTCAAAGCCACCCGGCACTTCCTCTTCCTTCCAGAAGATGTAGGGGTTGTGCCGCGGCTCCTGGACGTGCTGCGGAATCGGATCAATACCCGTGACCTCCAGCAGTTTCTGGAAGCCCTGCCGTTTCATCAGCTCGCCGAGACGCTCACGGTTCTTGCCCTCTTCCATCCACCAGTCCCAGATTGATTCAATGACATCTTTGATTTCCTGGTAGTCGTTTTCCTTGTTGACTTCCACGAACGGAAGCAGCAGGGAGCTCATCTGGGCACCGTCCAGGATGGGCGCCTTGGCGCCGACCAGGATGGAACACCCGGTTTGTTTGCCGGGGCGCAGGGCGCGCGGCATAACGTTGATGCAATGCATGCAGCGTGTGCATTCCCTGTTGTTGATCTCGAGCTTGCCGTTTTCATACCGCATGCACTGGGTCGGGCAGCGATCGACGACCTCTTTCTGAATGTCAAAAGCACCCCAGTCCCGGCCGGCATGAGCACCGCCGTTGGGCGGAAACTCACCGTTGACATAGCCCTTTACAGCTTCCTGATCGATCTGGATATCGTCTTTCCAGGTACCGATAAAGGACATGTCCGCACGCGCAATCGAGGCCACGCAACAGTTAGGGCAGCCGTCGAACTTGAACTTGAACTTGTAGGGAAATGCCGGACGGTGCAGCTCGTCCTGGTATTCCAAGGTCAGATGCGTACACAGATCCTGGGTATCGTAGCAGGCATATTCGCAGCGGGCAGCGCCGATGCAGTCAGAGGGAGTTCGCAGGTTGGAGCCCGAGCCGCCCAGGTCCTGATCGTACTTGTGGGTCATTTCATAAAAAATCTCCTCGAGCTGAGGGGTAAAGGTGCCGAGGAAAATAATGTCTCCGGTGGATCCGTGCATGTTGGTCAGCCCGGAGCCGCGGAACTCCCAGAGATCACAGAGCTGCTTGAGATATTCTGTTGTATAAAAGTGCCCGGACGGCTGGTTGACCCGCATGGTGTGGAAATGGGCCACGCCGGGGAAATTTTCCGGCTGGTCGCAGTAACGGCCGATAACCCCGCCGCCGTATCCAAACACGCCAACGATGCCTCCGTGTTTCCAATGGGTCTCGCCGTCCTTGTAGGAAAGCTCAAGCACCCCCAGCAGGTCTTCAATAACATCGCTGGGAATCTGATATTCGACATTGTTGACATTCTTTGCCCTTGCCTCGGCTTCCTGCTTCATGTCCGAAACAAAACTCGGCCATGGTCCGCTTTCCAGCTGATCGAGCAAGGGGGTTTCATGCTTTGCCATTGTCATACCTCCCTTTCATTAAAATTAAGCCACGTGTCTATCAAAAATAACATCCATAAAATATTGACCCTCACATAAATAAAACCCTAAAAGATTATTCTTATAGAATCATTGAATTACATTGTCAATAAAAAAGGAGCAATTGTTTCGGATCACCTGCCGCCAAAAATGCTGCCGGAAGCTTTAAAATCTATGAATTGCTCCGGCCTTCAATTTCCCTGACAATTTCAGGGGCCACTTCATATCCCAGCTGCCTTGCCCTGTCGCAATGATGTGCGGCTTTTTCAAAATCGCCCTTTTCAAGATAGGCGATTGCCAGGTTGTTGTGGGCTACCGCGAAATCCTGGTCGATCTCGAGCGCCTTTAATCCCGTTTCAATGCTTTTCTCCGGCTCACCGTTGAAAAGATAAGCGTTGGCCAGTGTTGTGTAGGCCTGAATGAATCTGGAATTGTATTTTATCGCCTTTTCCAGGGCGGCAATGGCCTCCTCCACATTCCCCTTCTGGAGCTGGACAAACCCAATATTTCCGAAGCCTTCCGCAAAACCGGCCCGCACTTTTACACTCTGCTGATTGTAAGCCAGACAGCCGTCAATATCTCCGCGCTGCAGACAAATGCCGCCCAGCTGCACATAAGCCTCTGCAAAATTCGGACTGCAGCGGATGGCCTCTTTTAATTCCTCTTCGGCTTCGTCAAACTTCCGCAATCCCAGCAATGCCGTAGCCAAGTTATAATGGCTATTGCTGCATTCGGGATTGGACATAATTGCAAATCGCTGCTCTTCGATATATTGCTCTACTGTTTTTTCACCTGTCATAGAATTCCCCTTTTGGCGTATTTGAACGAATCCGTTGGCAAAATCCGGATTCTTTAATAATAATTGCCTTTTCTTTGCCTATTTGTAATTATAGAATAGTAGGTTAAAAAACAGTGCATCGAATTGTCAAGAAAAAGCATAGCCGGAGGGCAATTGCATATAAATTTTTTAAATTCCCGGAAACAAACAGCTGATTTTATCGCAACAGATGTGTAAAATGGACAAGGTGGAAGCTACCTTCAGGCGGCTGCAGGAAGGATTATATAACGAACCCGGGGCAGAGATAATCGAAGACACCCTGATAAACATTGCTGTAAGCCCGGCTGTAAAAAATTATGTACCTTCAGTGGCCGGAATGGCAGAGCATCTCAGGAACGCCCGTCAAACCGGCGATCATTCGGTCAGAGAAAATTTACTGATCGCGCTTTATCATCGCCTTCACGCCGCAGGTGCAGTTTATAAAAGTCATGAGGAAGAAACTCTTAAAGCATGGAAAGGACTCGGCTGTGTCCCGGGCGGTTTGATGCCGTTGTTTATTGCCGGACATTTTATAAAACCGGAAAGCGTGACAGCGGATCTGGGTGCAGGAAACGGTCTGCAGGGACTGCTGATGCAGGCTCTTTGCCCGCACCGGCAAACCCTTCTGGTTGAAATTTCAGAAAACCTTATAGAAACCGGCCGGCTCTATCAGCAGGCCCTGGGCATTGCAGGGGAGAGAATCCTTTGGGAGCACGGGGATATCGCTGATACCGATTTGCGGGAAGTGGACCTGGTCTACATGTATCGCCCGATCAGGCCGCTGGAAGACGGAATCCTTCTTTATAAAAATGTTGCAGAAAAACTTGCTGAAAACAACCGCTCTGTAACTGTTGTGAGCATGGCTGACTGCATGGGCCGCTTTCTGGACAAAAGCTTTAAAAACATATACAGCAATGAATTCGTGGAAATATACAGGCTGCAGGGAGGACGGCAATATCTTTAATAAAGGGGCCAAACGCTGTTGGCCCCGTTGGAGGCAAAGATTACAATCTCGTAATCAGGCATTAATACCCATTATCCGGCGGGCTTCCTGCGGCGTCGCCACCTCTTTTCCGACTTCTTTAATTCTCC
>JAGXLE010000052.1 GCA_018334855.1 Desulfobacterales bacterium
TGGACAACAGCCGGATCCTGATTGCGGCCAGCGAAATGGTGAAGGTGGGCGGTCTGGGAGAAAGCATTGCCGAACTTCCCGTGGCCGGCGCTGCACCGGAATGGATGAGCGAAAAGGCCATCTCCATCGGTCATTATTTCGTGGCATCCGGGGTTTACACCATATTCGGGGTCACCTTCCCGATTGTCGAAAACACCCGTTTCCACAACCTGCTTTTCCAGGGACTTGAAAAGCAGGGACTGGGAAAGTGGGGTTTCGATCCGGATCCCCATGAAATGGCGCAGAAAATGATCGCCCATATCGATTCCAAGCGCAAGGCCCTGGGCATTGACAAAGCCCGGGAGCGCAAGCTGGTGGATATGGCCGAGAGAAGAGAGATGGCATAAACCTGAAAACAGTCGTTTTATTTGATTACGTAAGGATTGTGTAGTATAAAGGGGGGATTGATGATCCCCCCTTTGTCTTTGCCATCTCCGATAATAAGACAAAGCGGGTTTCTATTGTTGAAACTCAAAAATCCGAGATTTGTGCTTCGAATTTATTTTTAATATGAGCGAAGACATTACCCATGATGAATCCGGCAAATCATTGGGACAAGTTGAAAAGCAGTTTTTCACCTTTGCCGAACCGCCCAACGAGATGGTGCTGGATTCCGGGGCCAGGCTCGGGCCGATCACCCTGGCCTATGAGACCTACGGCACCTTAAACCGCGACAAAAGCAACGTGGTGCTGGTATGCCATGCTCTTACCGGCGACAGTCACGCGGCCGGATATTATTCGGACGCAGATGACAAGCCCGGCTGGTGGGATAACATGATCGGCCCGGGCAAGGCAATCGATACGGACAAATACTTTGTCATCTGCTCCAACGTGCTGGGCGGCTGCATGGGATCGACCGGGCCGGGTTCTGTGAATCCGGAAACAGGCAGACCCTGGGGCATGGATTTTCCGTTTGTGACCATCGGCGATATGGTCCGGGCCCAAAAGGCGCTGATGGATCATCTGGGGATCAAAAAAATTCTTTCCATGACCGGCGGCTCCATGGGCGGCATGCAGGTGCTGCAATGGTGCGTCCAGTATCCGGAGATGGTTCACTCTGCCATACCCATGGCAACAACGATGCGCCATTCTGCCCTGGCCATTGCTTTTAACGAGGTGGCCCGGCAGGCCATAATCGCCGATCCGAACTGGAACAACGGGGATTATTACGGCGGGAAAAAGCCGAACTTAGGTCTTTCAGTGGCGCGCATGATCGGTCATATCACCTATCTTTCAGACGAGGCCATGCGCCGGAAATTCGGGCGGCAGCTACAGGACAAAAATGATCTTTCCTACCAGTTTGATGTGGATTTCCAGGTTGAAAGCTACCTGCGCCACCAGGGTGCCAAGTTTGTGGAGCGCTTTGATGCAAACTCGTTTATATATATTACCAAGGCGGCCGACTATTTCGATCTGACCCGTTTTGAAAACGCCAATTCTGCGATACGGGTTTTTTCAAAGGCCATGGCCCGTTTCATGGTGGTCTCTTTTACCTCGGACTGGCTCTATCCCACCTACCAGTCAAGGGAAATGGTCCAGGCAATGAAAAAAAGCGGACTTGATGTAAGTTTCTGCGAGGTCGAGGCGGAATGGGGTCATGACGCCTTCCTTCTTCCCAACCGGAGATTAACCGATCTGGTCAGAGGATTTATCGACAGTGTCTACCAGGATGCAAAATAATACCCGGCTGCGTTTTGACCTTCAGATGATTGCATCCTGGATCCGGTCAGGATCCAGGGTGATCGGGCTGGGGTGCGGCGAAGGCGAGCTGCTTGAGCACCTGAAAACGCAAAAACAGGTCCGCGAAACAGGAATCGAAATTGTAGAGCAGAGGGTGGTGCGGTGCATCGAGAAGGGCTTGTCTGTCATCCAGGGCGACATTAACGAGGAAGTCGGCGATTACCCGGATGACACCTTTGATTATGTGATTTTAAGCCAGACCCTTCAGCAGGTCTATGATCCGCTGGCCCTGATCCGCTCCATGCTGCGCATTGGGAAAAAAGCCATTGTCAGTTTTCCCAATTTCGGGCACTGGCATGTTCGAATGCAGATTCTTTTTACCGGGCATGCCCCGGTTACGCCCCAGCTTCCCTATACCTGGTACGCAACCCCCAACATCCGTGTTTTGTCCATAAAGGATTTCCGGGCGTTTGCAGATGAGGTGGGTTTCAGGATTCAAAAGGAAGTGGCCATCAATACTGACAAGCAGGATAAAAGCGGCAGAATCGTCAGTGTGCTGCCCAACCTGCGCGCCACATACGGTATATTTTTAATCAGCAGAAAATAAGGCAGAAATGGGCACACAACACCTTATACTCGGTAAAACTACGGATTTTATTACCGGCAGTACCGTGACAGACACCCATGACGAAAGGGCGCGCCAGAAAATCGCACAATTTCTGGTCAGAGAAAAAGGTTATGAAAAAACGGAAATCAGCCCGCGCGTTACGCTGCCCCTGGAGCTTGAAGGAAAAACCGGAAACGTGCAAATTGATTTTGTGCTAAAACCCGGAAACAAGACGTTTATGCTTGTTTTATTCAGGCCCGGCTCCCTGGTTTCCCGAAGAAGAACAGCAATTGCCGCCGCCCGGCTGCTCGAAGATCATGTAATACCGTATTCAGCGGTCACCAATGCAGAGGACGCCGAAATCATGGAAACGGTCTCCGGAAAAGTCATAAGCACCGGCCTGGAAGCGGTATTTGCAAGGGCCCAAGCCGTGGAAATGCTCGAAGATATTGAATTTTCCCGGCTGTCCGAAGAGCGCAGAGAAAAGGAAAAGCGCATCCTGTTTGCAATGGAGGTGCTCACGCAAAAGGAATGCGACGACTATACATGCAAAAACATTTAAGTGAGGCTCATGACAGAAACCATTAACCGGCAATACGCGCAATATTACAAGGGCCTGCGAAATAACCGAAATCAGGCGCTGATACTCGAAGAGCCCCTGTCCATAAGGATTGCCGGAAATCCATATTCGGTGGTCATGCGTACACCCGGAGATGAAATAGCACATGCGGCGGGTTTCTGCCTTGCCGAGGGGATAGTGGACCATCCCGAAGACATAGTTACCATAGGCTTCTGCGAGGAAGATGAAACCAATGTGGTCACTCTTACCCTGACCGATGACAGGCGCAACCTGGTTGCCGGACTACTGGATCGCAAGGGCTTTGTTAGCCAGACAAGCTGCGGTATCTGCGGGAAAGAGGTAATAAAAGATATTCAGCAGGTTGTCCGGCCTGTAGCTGATAACACCAGTTTCAATGTGGACCGTGTAATGGCGTGCGTAGACAGCCTGCGCACGCTCCAGCCGGTTTATAAAAAAACCAGGGGGTCACACGCCTCGGTTATTTTCGACAAAAACATGAATTCAATGGCCTCGGCAGAAGACGTGGGGCGGCACAACGCCATAGACAAAGCAATCGGAAAAGTCTTTCTGGACGGAGGGATCACAGATGCCAGCTTCGCGGTCATGTCTTCAAGGCTCAGCTATGAGCTGGTGCAAAAGGCCGCCAGGGCCGGCCTGGAAATGCTGGTGGGCATATCCAGGCCCACTGCGCTTGCAGTGGACCTGGCAGACTCGGTAAACATGACTCTGGCCTGTGCAAAGGACAACCGCTTTATGGTTTTTTGCGGAGACAAAAGAATACTGCCCCCAGATCAAAGCGCTTGACAATAAAAAGGAAATAGAAAAAAATGCCGTTTGTGAAAATGGCGGGCCTCAGGGGCATGGTTTACGTACCTGAACCAAAGCCCGGGGCCCCGAAAAAACATCCCTGCCCGGACTGTTTTTCGTGCCAGATATGTGCAGACAGCCGCTGCAGTGTATGCCTGCGGCAGAAAGGGCATAAAACCTCCTGTAGCTGTGAAGAAAATCAGCCGGAAAAACTTTCATAGATCCCGGAAGCTCCCATGAAAAAACATTTTTACCTCAGCCGCAAAATTCCGATAATATCTGCATTAAAAACCTTTTTAGCTGTTTTGACGGCACTGTGCTTTATCACGGGCTGCCAGGACAAAGACCAGAAACGGCAGCAGGAGTATTATGACAAGGCAAATCAGTGCTACCAGCAGCAGGACTATGTCTGTGCCAGGGATGCCCTGAAAAAAGCCATTGAAATAAACCCCGAATTTGCCCGGGCCCACGCCCGGCTGGGAGAAACATATTTAAGGCTTGGAGCCATAAGTGACGCTTTTTCCGCCTTTGAGAAGGCAATCCGATTGAGCCCGGATAACAGCACCATCAAGATAAAGCTGGCCACCCTTTATATGCTCCAGGGAGATTTCCGGGAGGCAAAGCGTATATTAAACGAAATTATCAGCCAGGACAAAGATAATATCTCCGCCCTGTTTCTGATGGCAAGGATTTACTCCCGGGAACACGAACCCGACAAAGCAGCAGAAATCTATAAAAAAATTCTTGATATAGAACCATCCCGCGAGCGTGCCTACACGGCCCTTGCAAATATTGCCATTGCTCAGAACAATCCCGGAAAGGCCGAAAGCGTACTTAAAATTGGCGTGGAAAGGAATCCGGAATCGCTTTCACTGCGCCTGACGCTTTATCAACTGTATTCATTGATAAACAAATCTAAGAAGGCTGAATCAACCATTAAGGACGCCCTTGAACTCGAACCGGAAGAACCGAAGCTTCACCTTCTTCTTGCCAATATTTACGCCGGACAGGGAAAACTGAAAAAAGCCGAGCAGGCCTTCCGCAAGGCCATAGCCGTAAACCCGCACAATATTAAATCATATCTTGCGGCCGCGGCTTTCTACGAAAAGACAAGCCATTATAAAGCCGCACTTTCAATGTATCAGAAAGCCCTTGAGCTGCAGCCCGAAAATATCGGCCTAATGATTGCCCTTGCTGATTTTTATATAAGTTCAAACAAATTTGAAAAAGCTTCCAGCTACATCAACCGGGCTCTGGAAAAAAATTCCGGATATCTGCCGGCGAAACTGCTCAAGGCCCGGCTGCTGATTGCGAAAAAGAAATATAACGAGGCTATCTCGCTTTATACCGAAATCCGTAAAAACTTTCCTGAACCCGAAAAACTCTATTACCTGCAGGGGCTGGCCCATTTAAAGGCTGACGAGTTAAACGCCGCCAAAACCAGCCTGGCCAAAATCGGTCCTGAAAGCTCGGAATATGTCTCCGCACGTATCCTTATGGCCAGAATTTATTATTCCGAGAGAAACTTTAGCCGGGCTGTCGAGGCCTGCAGCCAGGCGCTTGAAGTCTCGCCGGACAATATCAATGCCCTTTCCATGCTGGGAGAAATTCATCTGAGCAAGCAGGACTACGAAAAGGCGCAAGAGCTGTTTCGCAGAATAATTTCAATCTCTCCGCAGAACCCGGCCGGCTATTATAACCTGGGTATGGTTTACCGCCTTGCCGGAAAGCCCCAAAAGGCGGTCTCTTCCTTTAAATCTGCATTGTCGCGGGACCCCGGCCATATGATGGCATTTATAAATCTGGTCGAAATACTGATGGACCGCGGGGAACTGCAAAAAGCAGCCGATTACTGCGATGAAAGAATTAAAAAATTTTCCGGCAACCCGGAAAAGCTCGCGCCTGTCTACAACTTAAAAGGCCTGCTCATGATCGAACAGGAAAATTTCACAGAGGCAGAGCGCCTGTTTAAGCAGGCGCTGATAAGAAACGAAAACTACCTGCCTCCGTATTATTCCCTGGCCAGGATGTATATGCAGGAAAACAAGATGGAAGAGGCTATAACCCAGTTTGAATCCGCGGCCGAGAAAAATCCCGACCAGGTCATGCCGCACATGATGCTCGGTATCCTGAAATCAATGGACAAGGACAACCGCCGGAAGGCCGTGCCTCATTACCGCAAGGCACTCGAGATCAAGCCGGACTTTGTTGCAGCAGCAAACAACCTTGCCTATCTGCTGGCAGACCAAGGCAAAAACTTAAATGAAGCCCTTGAGCTTGCGCAGCGGGCAAAGGAAAAAATGCCGGACGATCCCCGGATAGCCGACACCCTGGGGTGGGTATACTACAAAATGGGGCTTTATGATTCGGCCATCCGGGAATTTTCCGCAAGCCTGGAAAAGCTGCCCGGCAATCCAACAATACAGTATCACATGGGCATGACCTATTATAAAAAAGGTGACATTAAACGGGCAAAAAGCGCCCTGGAAAAAGCCCTGGAGCTTGATGCCGACTTTGAAAAATCAGGCAAGGCCCGCCGCATATTGTCAAAAATGCAGGGATAGACAAACCGGCTTATAAGATATTTGACATGCAATGAAACATCTTTCGTTTAAAATAATTATTATTTGCATTCTGATGCCGCCGGTGCTCTACACTGCCACTGTCTCCGGGCTGGAAAAATATTTCACGTCCCGCTATGACAGGGCGGTACAAAACGTTTATCTCTCTGAGATGAACGCTATATTAAACGGCACAGAGACACTGTCGGACGCTATCAACGAGTCCATCTCCCGCTATATTCAAAACAACCAATTTATCAGCCTCGGGGTCAAGCTCGACGTCACGGTTGCCACCAGCAAGGGAAACATTCTTTATCCGCCCGTTTTCCAGCGCGACCAGGAGACGGGCTTAAGGCAGGACCAGATGGAAATTGCGCAGAAAAACTTCCAAATGATTGAAAACGGACTTACCCTGGAGACCGAAGCTGTTATAGAACCCTTTTCACTGCTTTCCGGCGGAATACTTTTGTTCTACATCCTCATATTCGGAAGCGCCCTTTATGGACGCTACAGGATGGCCCTTGGCAAAACACGCAGGGAGGATCAGGAAAAAGCGGAAGAACTGGAGCGGCTGCACGCACTTGAACTCGAATACGCAAGCCGGGTAAACAAGCTGGACTCGGAGCGCCAAAACCTCCTTGACGAATACACCCGGCTTCAGCAATCCCTTGATGCCCAGAAACGCGAAGCCGAGCGCAACGAGGAGGATATGTTCGATGAAATCGAACAGCTCGAACACCGGCTCTCTGAAAACCTTTCGCAGCAGGAACAGCAGCAGGAGGAAATATCCCGGCTCAAAGAGCAGCTTGCCGAACTTGAAAAAATCAGGCACAATATGGACCGACAAAGAGATAAGGAAGCAGAACGTCTGGGAAAGCGATTTAAGACTCTATACAAGCAGGTGGAGATGAATGACAGGGCTCTTCGCGGCATTGCAGAGCTCACCGAAGAAATGGCGCTCAAGGCAGAAGAGATTATTCACCAGTTAAATAACGATCCCTCGGCAGTGCCGATAAAGCGCAAGGTATTCCATAAAAAAGGCAAAAACACGGTTTTTGAAGTGGTTTTTTCCTACAACGGCCGCCTGTATTACAGCAAAAACTCTGCAAACTACATAAATGTTCTGGCCGTGGGCACCAAGAACACCCAGAACAGGGATCTTTCCTTTCTGGACCGGCTGGCCTCCTGAGCAGAAAAAAGACTATCCTTCTTTATAACCGCAACCCTTCTGTGCACATTTAACTACTCTGCCCTGCTTCTTGGTCTCCTTTTCCACTAGGTATGAAGCTCCGCATTCAGGACATTTCCTGTCAACCGGCCTGTCCCAGAGGGCAAAAGTGCAGTCCGGATACCTGCTGCAGCCGTAAAATATCTTGCCGCGCCTCGACTTTCGTTCCATGAGCTCGCCGCTGCACCCTTGCTGAGGACAGGAAACACCAGTGGATTTTGCCGGAGCATTGGCATTGATGGACTTTGTATACTTGCATTCAGGATATCCGCTGCAGGCAAGAAACTCTCCGTAACGGCCCTGCTTTACCACCATGTTCCTGCCGCACTTCTCGCAGGTCTCTCCCTCGGCCGCCTCTTCAGTGGGTTCCACAGGCTGTATTTCACCTTTTTCACCGCGGACGTAATCGCGTGACCAGGTACATTCCGGATAGCCTTCACATGCCAGAAACGGACCGTTTTTGCCCACCTTGATACGCGCTTCCCTGCCGCATTCAGGGCATTTAAAGCCGGTGGGCAGGCCCAGCCCCTTGACACTAAGCATTTTTTCTGCGGCCGCAATCACCCGCTGTTCAAACAACTGATAAAATTTGCTTAGAATGTCAAGGGCTTCCTGTTCATCAGACTCGACCTTGTCCAGGTCGTTTTCCAGCTTGGCAGTGAAATCCACATTGA
>JAGXLE010000053.1 GCA_018334855.1 Desulfobacterales bacterium
CGCGGCCGGCGGTGGTTTGCAAAGATTCTGAAATCTTATCTGTTTGAATTTCGGCAATCGCCACCCAAACCTTGACATCTGACTCGTGGAGCGGCTATATCTGTTTTCGTTATATTAACGGAAGAAAATCAAAGGCAAAACCGATTAGAGAGGGATTTTTTAAGATGAGCAAATACAGCGTATCCATAATCAAATATGAAAAGCCTTATGACTCTGTCAGAAAAGCGGTCGAACTCTGCGGCGGACTGGATCATCTGCCCGAAAAGTCAAAAGTATTTATCAAACCCAATATCGTATTCTGGACAACTGCATGCCAGTTTCCCAAGTGGGGGGTTATCACAACATCCCGGGTCATAGAGGACACGGTCCGGCTGCTTAAGGAATACGGCATAGACGACATTACCATCGGCGAAGGCATAGTGGCAGACCCTAAGGACAAGCATACCCCGGCCCATGCCTTTGAAACCCTCGGCTATGAAAGGCTGCGCCAGAAATACGGGGTCAAGCCGGTAAACGTCATGGACCGCCCCTTTGAAAAGATTGACGTGGGCGGGGAAGTGACCCTGAAATTTAACACCGACATCATTAACAGCGATTTCGTAGTCGATATTCCGCCGATGAAAACCCACAACCAGACCATGGTAAGCCTCGGGATCAAGAACCTTAAAGGCACCATAGACATCGCCTCGCGCAAAAAATGCCACAGCGCCGATCCTGAAAAGGACCTGCATTTTCACCTGGCCAGGATGGCAGACAGGATGCCGCCCATGCTTACCCTGATAGACGGCATCTACACCGTGGAACGAGGACCGGCATTTGACGGGAAAATGCACCGCAGCAACCTGCTGGTGGCCTCGGCGGACGTGCTCTCGGCAGATCTTGCCGCCACCAGGCTGCTCGGACACGATCCGGCACAGGTTTCCTACCTGGCATATGCAGCATCAAACCGCAGCAGACCGACAGATCTTTCAGACGTTGAAATCAGGGGCGAAAAAATCGAGGATATGGCCGCCTACCATCAATGGGATTTTCAATACAGCAAGGAAGAGACCAGGGAGTTGCCCGCCCCTATGGCCAAACAGGGCATTGATGGGCTGTTTTACCGCAAGTTCGACGACACCATGTGCACCTACTGCACGGGTTTAAACGGCCTGGTGCTTACCGCGATCCGCTATGCCTGGAAAGGCGAGCCGTGGGACAACGTGGAGGTTTTAACCGGCAAGGCCATGGAGCCCACTCCGGGCATGAAAGCAACAATCCTGCTGGGACAGTGCATGTACAAAAAAAACAAGGATCACCCGGATATCCAGAAAATGATTGCGGTCAAGGGGTGTCCTCCAGAGCCGAAAAACGTGGTCAAGGCTTTACACGAAGCCGGCATAGAAGTCGACCCAGGGCTGTTTGAACAGGCCGAGTCCATGCCGGGATTTTTCATGTCCCGCTACAAGGACCGGCCGGAATTCGATGAGTCTTTTTTCCGGGTGGAATAGTCACTCCTTAAATACAGCCATACAAAAAACCGGGGCCGGAATGGAGGACATGAATGCTTAAAAAAACTTTTCCTCCCGGGCTAAGTATAAGGGCCGGAAGTCATCAGCCGGTATAGGCAGAACGGCTTTGCTCAGCCTGCAGGTGCCATACAGCCACAATAGAGGTGCCGCCGCCATCACGGCTGCGGATTTGAAATTGAGCACCCGACAACTCGGCCCGTTCCCGCATTCCGGAGAGCCCGAAGCCTGTTTCCCCTTCGTCGCCGGCTGCATTTACCTTGCCTGGATCAAAACCCTTCCCGTTGTCACTTACTTCAAAACGAATCCGCCCGTTCCGGTCTGAAAGCCGGAGATTTACCTGCCCGGCACCGCTGTGCTTGCCGATATTGTTAAGCGACTCCTGAAGAAGCCTGAAAATTACGGTCTTTACCTCTTCAGGCAACCGCTGTTCTTCAATTTCCACCTCCTTTTCAACCCGTGTTTCCGGGTGAACCCTGTCAAACTCGCTGCAAAGCGAATCAATGGTGGCAACGATACCGTTGTCGAGCGCAGATGGCCTGAGATCCATTATAATCCGCCGCACTTCCTTAATGGCTTCCCTGCTCATGGATACGATTTTTCCCAGCGCGGCCCGGTCTTTATTATCAAAACGCCGCCCCAGGCTGTCGGCGATATTTTCTGTCGCCAGCTTGATGGCGCTCAGGGATTGCCCGATGCTGTCGTGCAAATCCCGGGCGATACGCCTGCGCTCCTTCTGCTCCGCTGTAACCAGCTGACCTGAAAGATAGCGCAGTTCACGATTGCTTTCTTCCAGCTCTTTTGTACGTTCTGCAACGCTGCTTTCAAGAGCCTGTGAGTATCGCTCCAGCTCGCTCTTGCTTGCCGCAAGCTCACGGAACATACTTTTATAAGGCCTCAAAAGTCCATGGGCCACAATAGCCCTGTAAACAAGGTAAAAAGATACGATTTTTAACAGGTGGCCGACCAGGTTGGCAGGTCCGTAAACACTGACATAACCTGTAAAAGCTATCTCCGAGGCTATGGTAAATCCTATCGAGGCCAGAAGCAGCCGGAACATCACCGCATCTACCTCTCCGCGCCGCTGGTAGAGAACAGTGCCCGCAGCGACCAGAATTAAACATATAATATATTCGCTTATCACTTTAAACAGAGTCAGGCCCGTGCCTTCAATGTAGCATTCAGGAAAAAGCCGGAATCTGAAAATAAGCAGAAAAAGCACCAGGGAAACGGCCAAATATCCGGTAAATACAGCGCGGTGATTCACCCTGCGGTTAAACAGAAACGGCAGTGCCAGAAGAGAAAGGCTTTCTATATAACGGGCCACAATCCAGGTCTGGGTGGCATAATCGGCCTCATCGCCCGCTATAATATTCATTCCCTTGTAGGAAAGCATGTGGGCCAGATCAAAGGCTCCGACAAAGAGATAGGCAATACCCAGAACGATTAAATAACTATCCCTGTCCCTGGCAAACCCCATGGTGTTCCAGGCAAACAGAAATATGGAAAAAGACACCACTATACTGAATACTTCGGCCACGCTGTGAAACAGAAGGTAGCTGTACCGGCTGCTCAGAAAAATTCCTGTCAGAACCAGAGCGCCCATGACGTAAAAAAACAGGCGGCGTGAACTTATCCTGGTATTTTTTTTCATTTTGACATCTGTTGTGCGATGTATATTATATTGTTTTATTCCTTAAATGCATTGTTAAAAGGAGGTTTTATTATGCCCGATGCGGTAGAAGGTCAAAATATTGATTTTACAGTAAACAGGGATAATCTTTATCGGGAGGAATCGGTTACCGACCTGAAGGTAGCCTCCATTCGCAGAATGATCCCCATTAAAGCTGATGGAACCGATGATCCTCAGCGTTCCCAGGTTTTTTTCGGCAGCACGCAGCTCATGACCCCGGAAGGCCCGCTGCCGATCCAGTCCCAGCTTTCTGCAACAACGCTGGAAGAGGCGATGGATGAATTCCCGTCAGCCATGCGAAAAGCCCTGGATCAAACAATTGAACGCTTAAAGCAAATGCAGCAGCAACAGCAGCAGCAGCCGGGCGGTGGCGGCGGCGGATCCCGTATTTATACCCCTTATGAATAACGATTATAAATTTTTATAACATCGGCCTCACCCGTTTTGTTCAGAGACTTCTGCTGTCGGAGCCTGCGGCTCCGCCCGCCATGTAAACAGCGGGGAAAGCAAATAAAGAAACATCTGTAAAAAAACCAGGTAGCCGAAATACGGAGTGAACACAAATATCAGCATAAGGCTCAGGTTGGTCCAGGTAAACCACGGGTTCCTGTCCATGAAACGGCCGATGTGGATGTAGTGTATACGGTATAGATTCATGAGAAATGCCGCAAGAAGCATCAGAGCGATACTGATGTAGGCTGGCCATTTTCCTGCTTCCAGTCCACTCGTGTTCAAATGGGTAAGCACGAGCAGGGGAGCCGTGACAAACAAAGCGGCCGCCGGCGTGGGCAGCCCTTTGAAAAATCCGGGTATAGGCGAACGATCAGCAGTAAAGTAGACGAGCCGGGCAAATCCGCTCAAAACATATAATATGGCGGGTATATAAAGCGGCAAATTACGAATCCCCTGGTCCGGATGCCCGGACAGAAAAATGTAGAAAATCCATGCAGGTGCAATGCAGAAACTCAAAGCATCTGCCACATCATCCATAATGCCGCCGAAAGTTATACGACCCTTCTGTGCATCCGGCAGGGATTCGGTAAGTCCGAGCTTTCTGGCCATGGCGCCGTCGAGCTTGTCAAAAACCGCCGCCCCGATCAAAAACAGATAGGCTTCGGTCATCTTGGCCTGATAAGCAAAAAAAACTCCCATCAGCCCCATCATGGCATTCATAACCGTAAGCCCGTTGGGAAATATCGAAAGAATACGCCGCCTGAGATGGATATCGCCGAAGCAAAGCACATCGAGGCAATACGTGCCATACCTGCGGCAATACACGGCAATGGAGCCGAAATTGATTATCAGAAACAAAATTTCTATAACAAACAGGTGCCGCACCGAAAGGTTTCCCAGCCAGGCCACGGCTTCGTAGAAAAACGAAACCTGGCCCTCCACCGGGATGTAGAACGCATGCACGTAAAGAAGCAGTCCCAGGGGAGCCGCCACGCCGGTACGCAAACGGGTAAGCTCCTGTAGTTCAGGCTCCCGCGCCTGTCTGATTGCAAATCCGCGCATGAAATGGGCAAAATTGTCACGGATAAGAACCGTGACGCACAAAACAAGCACAAAAACCGCATGAAGAAGCTCCAGGCGGCCGTGCTCAGGGAAAACGTAGCTAAGCCGCCACATCTGGCCGACCGCTACAAGCGGAAAAACGATAGAATAAACAATTCTATCCATTACCCGGTCTGCAAGCTCGGCAAACGTGATCTCAGGGGAAAACCTGGCCGAAAACCACCCGTCGATCAAATCAAAAACCATGGAGGTAAAAAACAGCATGGTGCCGGCAAGATAGATTGCGGGGCTGCGATTTAACATCACCGCAATGGCGCAAAGCAGGCCTGCAAAAACAAGCAGCGGCCGGCCGTATACAAGTACGGGGGTTATCCGGGTCAGGAATTTTTCCTTTCTATGCATGATTCAAATATATTCCCGGAAAATGCAGAAACGGATGAAAGGATAAAACTGTATAATTTCGAGCAGGTACATATAATTTTTATATTATATGTTTTTAAGACAAAAGGCAATTATAAAGTACTCAGCCCCTTTTTTCGACATAATCCAGCATACCCCGGATCGTATTTCCGATATAATACATTTCCCTTTCAAAAATCTGTGCAGGCAGCTCGTCCACCCTTGCAAAAACCGGGTCATTGGCCTTCAGATCTGCAAGTATTGCCTTCATATTCGGATTGCCTGCATGGCTCCTTACCACTTCAAGCCAGAGCTTCAGCTGGGTTTCTGCAAGCCCGGCGATCCTCCTTCCGTCATTATACATGCCGTAATGTCCAAAGCAGACTTTTCTGTCGGTTTCAGGGGCCAGGCGCTCAATTGAGGCGGCAAACTCTTCGAACACAAACCTGGGCGGCGTTGCAGGCCGCAGGTATATATCGTCGTCAAGATCCAGAAACACCCCGAACAGCTCTCCGCAAAACAGCCACTGGCCGAACACAAAGCTCTGGTGATGCGGAGCATGCCCCGGGGTGGGAATAACCCGGATACCGCCTTCCAGTTCCTTGTCATTGCCGGTCACTATCCGTTCCTCGGGCACGGATTTAATACGGCCGAAAGTTTCGGCGAGGCTGCCAAGCACCCGCCTTGATCCTTCCCACAACCGGGAGGGATCTATCAGGTGAGAAACAGCCTTTTCATGGCACACGACCCCTGCCTCCGGGAAATGACGGCTTAGATGCCCTATGCCGCCTGCATGATCAAGATGGATATGGGTCAGCAGTATCCAGTCGAGATGATCGACTCCTTTTTCTTCAAGGGCCTCCAGAAGTTTGTCAGCCGTGCATGCCGGTCCGGGATCCACCAGAAATGAGGCGTCCGGCCCGTTGTAGAGCCAGGCGGAAATAAAACGCGTATAACCGAGCGATTCAATGTCAAGGTCAATTAATTCCAGCATACGGCACACCTTTGTTTCGGTTACGGGTGACTTTTCTTATGTATCATGTTTTTACCGGGTTGGCAAAAGCATGTTGCCGGAAAAAGGGTTATAGATTATTATATCCTGACAGCTTCTAAGGAACTCGATTTTTTTGCGCTCTGACTAAATTGTACTTTATTGTCCTGACGGCGGTGCGGAAAAGCGGGTTTCCGAGCGGAAATTGAGGCGCAAAGAGGCTCCTGGAGCGAGGAAACTCCTTTTTCGCGCCGCCGGTCAGCCAAGGCGCTCAGAGATTTCTTTTCCGCAAAAATACCGCCGCGGCGGAATAAAAAGCTTTTTACGAAGCCATCTTCTTTTATTTGATAAAAAACGGACGGAACAAGTGAATAACGAAGCGACAAGTGACCGGAAGTCCTGTCACGCGTCACCATCTTTTAAGGAGACTGCAAAATGACCCGCATCAACAGCCCCATGGAAATATTTAAGCTGTTAAACGGTTCCAATTGCCGTGCCTGCAACGAAAAAACCTGCATGGCCTTTGCCGTTGCGGTATTTAAGGAACGAAGAAGCCTTGATGAGTGCCCCTACATAGACGAAGAGACACTGGCCGAATACGGCGGGAAAACCGAAAAGCCCAATACCATTGATGAGTACATGGCAGAAGCAGTGGAAAACCTGAAACTGAGGATTCCGGGAATAGATCTATCCGAGGCCGCGGGACGCACAGGCGCTGATTTCGACGGCCGGAAACTTACGGTGCGGGTCATGGGAAAGGCGTTTTGCATTGACGCCGAAGGAAATCTTTCTGCAGATATTCATATAAACGCATGGGTGGCGGTACCTGTTTTAAACTACGTGCTCTACAGCAGCGGAGCGCCAGCATCGGGTAATTGGATTACTTTCAGGGAACTTAAGGGAGGCCCTGAGCGGCTCAATCATTTTCAGCAGAACTGTGAAAAGCCTTTTAAACGTATTGCAGATTCCTACCCCGGCTTATTTCGCGACATGCTCGAAGTATTCAGCGGCAGGCACGCTGATACCCATATAAATTCAGATATTTCTATAATTCTTTACCCCCTGCCTTTACTGCCAGTACTGTTCTGCTACTGGGAGCCGGAGGAGGGCATGGGCTCGAGCCTGCATATTTTCTTTGACAAAAGCGCGGACAAAAATCTGGACTCTGAATCCATATACATCATGCTTGAAGGAATGGCGAAAATGTTTGATAAGATAGCCGAAAGAAACAGGTCAAAACAGTCCTGACTTCACACCGCCGGCAGCATCTCTGTCTGCTGTGCCCCGCGTATACTTCAGATACGGAAGCACTTTTCGGTTCTTATCCCCGCCTGTTCCGTCATAGGTGATTGACACCACCGGCACTCCGGTATGATCCTCGATGGTCTTGGCCATGGCTTCGGTAATAAGCGACGGACAGCAGAAGGCCGGGCTGGTCTGGATAAAAAGCGAAACCTCCGGATGATGCTTGCATATGTAATAGATCTTTAAGATATTATCCATGGATTCGCCGGTATTTTCAGGTATCATGCCGAATTGCGAGAGGATGTGGGAGGGGGCGACGTCATATACGGGCTCGGGTTCCTGCAGAATTTTGCTGAAATGGCGATAAAACACTTTTTCCCTGCGAACCATGGTTGCAAGCAGGCCCCGGTTGACAAGGAGACTGAAAAATTTGCCTTCGGTGAGCCATTTTTTAAAATATGCAGGGGCGATCATTTTTGCGTAGTCCGTATAGGGCGTGGTAATGGCTTCGCCGCCGCATGACTCTATAAACGCAATCAGGTCCTGGTTAAAAACCGGATTATCCCTTGCATAGAGGTCTCCGAATATAGCCGCCTTGGGACGGCTGTCCGGCACAGTTTCAATGCGTTCAAACAGCCCGACGGTTTTTACAACAGCCTCCTCTTTATCCCGCAGCCCGGAAAACGCCTCTTCCAGTATCAGGATTGCCGCCTCAAGCACCCTGTCTGTTTCCCCTGAATTTTTTTCATAGGGCCTGACCCGGCATCCCATGCGCCGGAGCAATCCACCGAACATGAAGGC
>JAGXLE010000054.1 GCA_018334855.1 Desulfobacterales bacterium
GGAGAAAAAAAGAAAAGCCTGCCGTCCCGGTTGACTATGGTGTTTACAGCGCCTGTAGAGCGGGCGTTTTCATCGATTTCATCCAGATGGGCCATGATATCGGCCTTGTGCGGAATGGTCACGCTGGCGCCCCGGATTCCGAGAGTGCGGATACTGTCTGCCGCGCCTGCCGGATCATCTGTATCAAATGCCACATACACCGCGTCATATCCGGCAGACAGAAATGCCCTGTTATGCATGAGCGGGCTCAGGCTGTGGCCCACCGGGTGTCCGATAACGCAGTAAACAGATGTTTTGGAGCTGACCTGCATGGTATTATTTTTCCGTTATGGTTTCATCTATTTTCATGCCAAAGTGCCGGCCGCTCTCCTCGGTTGCGGCAAGCACCTTGTCGCCCGGATTTAACACCGCAACAGAGACCGGCTTGCCGTCGGGATCAGTGAGCCGGATTGTTTCCGCGTTCTGTACAATAGACGAAATCTCCCGGTCCCCGATCTTTGCCCTGACCAGCATCAGCGGGCGTCTTTCAATCTTTATCCGACCCACGATTCCCGCGGCCGATTCGCCCTTGTGGTTTACCAGCAAAACCTCGTCGCCTGCTGCCAGCTCTGAAAGATACCGGGTTTTTCCGCCCGGAACCCTGGTGTAGGCATGTACCGGCCCGGCATTGACACGGAAAGGGCGCGGAGACACATAAGGATTGTCAACACTTTCCGAATGCACCAGAAAAAGGGCGCTGCTTGCGTTTCCCACCAGCATCCCCTCGCCCGGCTTCATTTCTGAGCATGTGTCCACGCACACCCGGTCGCCCATTCCCAGTGGTATCAGCCTGGTGATTTCTGCAATGTCGAGTTCCACGGCTTCGGTTTCGGATTTAAGCACTGCCATGGCTTTTTTCAGGTCCGCCGCATCCGAAGGATTGTAGAGAATATGGTCCATACCTTTTTCCAGTATGCCGAAGGCTGTTTTTGCCTCCTCAATACTTTCCACCTGGGCGATCACATCGGCCCCCCTGGCGATCAGGTTTTCGAGCGGGATCACTGTCCAGTCGCTGCAGGCAAGAATCACCTTCTTTTCCCGGGCAAGGCGCGCGATCTCTTCTTCGTCGGCGCTGCCGGTCACTGTATAATAAACCACATCTGTTCCGATTTTCAAATCCCCGTCTTCTGATACGGTCTGGATGCGCCCCAGCGATTTTGCCGTATCCGAGTATCCGGCCGGAACCACGAGTGCGTCAGCCCCGCCTTCCAGAGCGGTGGTTGCTATTTTTTTGTCCCAGGGATCAACCTTTACCCAGATTTTTCTGCCCATGATTCACCTCTCTGGTTTATTTTCCAAGGATCTGCAATCCGTCTTCCACGGTTTTGTTTTCAAACAGGATCTTTGCCATGGCCTGGATAAGTTTTCCCGGAGTATCGTGCTGGAAAACGTTTCTGCCGATTGAGACCCCGGAACCGCCCGCATCGGAAGCACCCTTTACCATTTCCAGGATATCACGATCCGAGTTCATCTTCGCACCTCCTGCTATAACCACCGGGACCGTGGAGCCTTCGACCACTTCGCGGAAGGTCTCAGACGAGCCCGTGTATGAAACCTTAACAATGTCTGCCCCCATCTCGCAGCCCACTCGGGCGGCATGCTTGACCACGGAAACGTCGTATTCATCCTTTATTTTTTCGCCTCTCGGATAAACCATCGCCAGAAGCGGCATTCCCCATGTCCTGGCTTCTGCCGCCACCCGGCCGAAATCGTTTAACATCTCTTTTTCCTGATGGTCGCCGATGTTTACATGAATGGACACGGCGTCAGCACCCAGCTTTAAAGCCTCTTCCACACTGCACACCAGTGTCTTTGAATGCGGGTACGGAGAAAGGCTTGTTGAAGCAGACATGTGCACGATCAGGCCTATGTCCGACCCCCGGCGCCTGTGACCTGCGCCGACCAAGCCTTTGTGCTCAACAATTGCATTGGCCCCGGCTTCGGCGACGTTTGCAACAGCGGACCTGATGTCGCTTACGCCCGCAATGGGCCCAACTGTGACCCCGTGATCCATGGGGACAATGATGGTGCGGCCGGAGTTTCTGTCCATGATTCGCTCCATGCGGATCTGCTTGCCGATGATGGTCATTTTTTCCTCCTTTGGTTCTGCGGTTTTTTAATGGTGGGGGCCAGATTTGAAATCTGTCCCCGGATCCTGTCCCCTTTCCGGTAAAACAAAAAAGCCGTGGAGAATTTTTCTCCGCGGCTTTTTTAAAACAAAAAAAGCCGCGGGCGATTTCGGGTCTGCCCGCGGCTTTTGAAAAATTTTGCTGTGTCAGGATTTCATCAGCGCACTCCAGGCAGACCCCCGGCGTAAAAATAATAATAGCTGTAATAATAGCAGGTGCCGCCTGAAATAATTGCCTTCATATAGGTGTTTTTCTCCATATTAAAACAAAATCGGTTTAAATCTGTTTTTTCCATATCAACTTCAAGTTTTTCGAAATCGATCCTTCTTGTCAAGCGTTTTTTTGCATACCGAGGTTTTTGCCGTTACCGCGGCATTATATCTTGTACTTGCCGAAATCCTCGGGTGAAAGATTCTGCAGATATTCCGCCCACTTCTGCCCCTGATCGCTGTCGTCTGCCACTTCGTATTCACCGTTTTTGACTTTGAGCTGCTGGACCACCGTGTCATCGACATAGATATCTGCTTTTAACCTCAGGGCAAGGGCAATGGCATCGCTGGGTCTGGCGTCAACGATAAACTCGCGATCTTTTGTCTGACAGTAAATCTTTGCGAAAAAGGTATTGTTGCGAAGATCGCATACCTCAATGCGGGGCACGGTAATTTCAGCCTGGTCAATAAAATTTTTGAACAGGTCATGGGTCATCGGTCGTTCAAATTCAATATTCTGCAGCACGGATGCAATGGATGCCGCTTCTGTCAGGCCGATCCAGATCGGTACCGAGAATTCCTCCTCGTCTGTGGAATTTAGAATCAGAATCGGCGCATTGGTTGACGGATCAATGGCAAGGCCGGCAACCGTCATTTCATGCAGCATGGATTTTTCCTCCTTTGCTCTTATATTCTGCAGCCGGCTCATCTGCCGGCAGTTTTCCCTTAAGAGAATTTGCACACGCCCTTTCTATAACCACGGGTATTATTTTGCCGACAAGCTGCCCGGGATCCGGCTGCTTTGTGCTATGCTCCAATTCAAAGTTTACAATCCGGTTTTGCGGAGAGCGGCCTGTCATTTCAGGCTTATTTAGGTCTTTTTCATCCCCGGCACCCCGGCCGCGCCTGCTGAAACCCTCCACGAGAACATCCATGATACTGCCGACAAGGCCTTCATATATTTGTCGGGTAATTCCGGCCTGATAATTTAGCAGCTCTCTCAGCCTGGCCTTTTTATCATCTGCGGAAACTTTTTCTTTAAAACGCCTGGCCGGCGCCTGGGGCCGGTCAGAATATTCAAATGCAAACAGGGTGTCAAATTTTACCTGCTCGAGCAGATCAAGGGTCATTTCAAAATCATGTTCTGTCTCACCCGGAAACCCGACTATCACGTCGGTGGTCACGGCAATGCCGGGGCGTACTGACCTTAGTTTTTCAATACGTTCCATATAGTCCTGTCGACCGTATTTTCTGTTCATCCGTTTTAAAACAGAATCTGAGCCTGACTGCACAGGCAGGTGAATATGGCTGCACAGCTTGTCGATTCGGTTAAATGCCTCAACAAGTTCATCGGATAGATCCTTGGGATGGGATGTGACAAAACGGATTCGTTCCAGTCCGTCCACCCCGCTTACCAGTTCCAGCAGCCTGGGAAAGGAGCACAGCCCCTCTTTTTTGCCGTAGGAGTTAACGTTCTGGCCCAACAGGGTAACCTCTTTTGCCCCGGCTGATACAAGGGCCCGCACTTCTTCAACTATGTGCTCGGGCGGTCGGCTGGTTTCCCATCCGCGTACGTAAGGCACCACGCAGTAGGCGCAGAAATTATCGCATCCACGCATGATGGTAACATATCTGGAAACACCGCCAGACGAGGCTTTGAGCGGAGGCTGGGTCTCAGCCTCAGACCGGAGGCCGGTATTATCAAAAACATTTTCTTCCGGCATTTCCACGTCAGCAATGGGACCCTTCCCGTTTTCAAGTGCCCTGACATAGTCCGGGAGCCTGTGAATCACCCTTGTGCCAAGTACAAGGTCCAGTCCCTCAAATCGCTGGCAGAGCTTTTCGCTCTGCTGCTGGGCTACACAGCCGGCAACTGCAATTAACAGATTCGGCCTTTTTTGCTTGATTGCGCAAAGCCGGCCCAGGGAACTCAAGACCTTCTGCTCTGCCTTTTCCCGGATGGCACAGGTATTTACAATCACCAAATCGGCCTTTCCGGGTGAATCCGTGGGTTCATAGCCCAGGTCATAAAGCATATCTGTCATACGCCCGGTGTCATAGACGTTCATCTGGCACCCGAGCGTCTGGATCATAACGCGTTTCAATTTCTTTTCCGTCATAAAAGTGTTTTTATCTTTTAATATAAATACATCAACGGATTTAATCAACGGATTCAATAAGGTAGTAACCCGAGAGATCATCCAGAATATATGCAACATCGTTTTGGCAGCCCGGTGCCACGTGAAGGGCTATAAGGCCGGTTTTAGGATCTAAGGTCTCTAAGACAGCAATGCCTTCGTAGGCTTCAAACAGATACTTGAAAAAACAGATCTCTCTGCGTTCAATCCTAAATTTTCTGCAGATGGTTTCTGATTCTGACGGTTTTTTATACATTGTTTTAAAATTATATCACCCGGCTTTCCCGGTTTGCAATATAAAATAGCTCAACAGCACGATCAGATCATTATGTCGCTTCAAAAACCAACCCCCGACCTTGGACTTGCCTGTAAGCCGAGGATAGGTTATATCCACATCATGGGAAAAACATGGAACATTATGGAGCCGGACGCATCACTGGTGCGGCGGCTGTACCGCCGCCTGAACTGCCACCCGGTTACAGCGGCCGTTCTTGTAAATCGCGGGCTTGATTCCACAGAAGCGGCAGGCCGGTTTCTCAGCCCCTCGCTGGACGGTATAGAGTCGCTTTTTTTTTTAAAGGACCTGGACAAGGCAGCGGACCGCATTTTCCGGGCAATATGCAATCAGGAGAAAATACTGGTTTTCGGCGATTACGATGTTGACGGCATAACAGCCACCACCATCGTATACCAGTTTTTAAAACATGCCGGAGCAGAGGTCGCCTTCCACATCCCTCACCGTATCGAGGAAGGCTACGGGCTTAAACCCGAGCATATATCGGATACCGCCGCACCCGTCAATGCCGGACTGATTGTAACCGTGGATTGCGGATCATCAAGCCATACCGCTGTTAAAAAGGCCGCCGATGCAGGAATAGACGTGATAATAACGGATCATCATGACATTGATGATCCTCCGCCTGCCTGCGCCGTGGTAAACCCCAGGCAAAGCGACTGTCCGTCCGGGCTTGGACACCTGGCCGGGGTTGGCGTGGCTTTTGCCCTGCTGATGTATCTTCGAAGAAAGCTCAGGGAAAACAACCACTGGCAAAACGCCGGCGAACCGAATCTGAAGGACGCCTGCGACCTGGTTGCAATCGGCACGATCGCAGACATTGTTCCTCTTATAGCCGAAAACCGCATCATTGCCAGGGTCGGACTGCAAATTTTAAACAGATCCCCCAGGCCCGGCATCCAGGCACTTGTCCTGGCCAGCGGCATTAAAAAACCCTTTCTGGAAGCTGAAGACATTGCTTTCAGGCTCGCCCCGAGGCTAAATGCCGCGGGCCGAATGGATCATGCCCATATTGCAGTAAATCTGCTAACAACAGACGATCCCCGAAAGGCCGCCGAACTTGCAGAACATGTAAGCTCATTGAACTCCAGGAGACAGACCGTGGAATCCCGGATTCTGCGCCGCATTGAAATGTATCTGGAGCAGTCGCCGGAAATCCTGGAACGAAGGGCCCTTGTTCTTGCCGACGAGCAGTGGCACCAGGGAGTGCTCGGAATTGTGGCTTCAAGGCTTGCGGAAAAATACTTTCGCCCTGTGGTGCTTTTCGGGGCAAACAGCGGCAGATGGGTTGGCTCGGCAAGAAGCCTTCCCGGTATCGATCTGTACAGAAATCTTGCTGCATGTTCGGCTCACCTGGAAGCTTTCGGGGGACACGCCATGGCTGCCGGACTCAGTGTGCGGGGTGAGCAGATCGAGTCTTTCAGCCGTGAATTTGAATCAATAATACAAAGCACCTGCCCGGATTCGGTATTTGTCCAGGAATTACAGATAGACTGCGAGCTTAATTTCGACATGATAACCGAAAACCTGGCAGATGAGCTTGCCGGCCTTGAACCGTTCGGGGAAAAAAATCCGGAGCCGCTGTTTTTCGCCCAAAATGTGGAAATTGTTTTTTCAAAGGTAATCGGTGAAAAACATCTGCGCCTGATGCTGAGGCAGCCTGAATCAAAAAAGAAACAGACATTTCCGGCCGTCTGGTTCAACATCGATCCGGACCGCCCCCTGCCCCGACGCCTGGAGCGGCTGGCCTTCCGGCTCAAGTGGAATCACTACAACGGAAGAAAGGATATTCAGATTATCATTGAAGAAACCGGCGGAGACACCCCCGAAAAAGGGCAATGAGTTTTTTCTTGAAATTGCCGTTCTATGCAATTATGATGCTTGGATATCATTTTCATGCGATACATAGATTACGTTAACATAAAAAAGAGGAATCGGTTATGTCCAAACGATTTCGACCCGAAAACAGCGGGGAATCGCGGTTGATTTCCCGTATTGAAACCTCCAAGGAATACGAACGGCGGCGCTCCATACAGGCGGTCGGCGAAGTAACGGATTCCATGGCCAACGCAGTTGCCTCCAAACTGGTGGAAAACCGGCTGGTGGAAACCAACAATACAAACGCCCTACGCGAGCAGATGGAATACTGCCTGGAAAAACTGTCAAAAGCAGACGACTTTGATATCGATTACCAGATTGCGCCCCTTCGCAACCTGGTAGCCAATCCTCATGTGGTGACTCTCTATATTACCGCCTTTGTAATTGAAAAGTTGTTAAAGCATCCGGATATAATCGATATCTACGGTTCAGACGAAGAAATCTACGCCTGCATTCACCGCCAGGTGGTAAGGTATCTGATGACGTAATGCCTCCGGTATTTAATCCCCGTCTCGTAAACGATCCGGCCGGAGACCCTGTGCTGTTTGTACCGTTTTTCCATGAAAAACGGGCAATGATCTTTGACGCAGGCGATATATCCGACCTGTCGCCCAGAGATATCCTGAAGATAACCCACGTATTTATCACCCATACGCACATGGATCATTTCATAGGGTTTGACAGGATTCTGCGGATTTCTCTGGGGCGTGAAAAAAACCTGCACGTATTCGGCCCGGACGGATTTATAGATCATGTCTCTGCAAAGCTGGGGGCCTATTCATGGAATCTGGTTCACAACTATGAAGCCCCTCTTGCCATGACTGTCACGGAAATCCGGCCTGATTGTCTCGTTACATGCCGCTTTGACTGCCAAAGCCGTTTTGTTGCTTCAAAGCCCGAATGCGAGGCATTTCCAAAGCCACGGCTATACAGCGAAGACAAATTTTCAGTGGAGGCTGCAATTCTTGACCATGATATTGCTTCTATCGGATATACGGTAAAAGAACGTTTCAGTGTAAATATACGAAAAGATGTGATAAACGAGATGGGGCTTGCAGCCGGTCCCTGGCTTTATGAGTTCAAGCAGGCCCTTTATGCAGATGAAGACCCTGAGACCCGGTTTGAAATTCCGGCCCGGTATTGCCCGGGTTCTGTTCCGTGCCGCTTTTTACTCGGAGAGCTGGCTGAAAAAATAGCCATTGTAACCAGCGGCAGAAAAATCGCCTATATTACAGATGCGGCTTTTAACGAGGAAAACAGGAAAAAGATCACTGACCTGGCAAAAGACGCGGATCACCTGTTTATAGAAGCGGCATTCCTGGATGAAGACAAAGACATCGCCCGGGAAAAAAAACATCTTACCGCTGCACAAGCGGGCCGGCTTGCAGCCGAGGCAGGGGCGAAACGCTTTACCCTGTTTCACTTTTCCCCGCGTTATACCGGCAGATAC
>JAGXLE010000055.1 GCA_018334855.1 Desulfobacterales bacterium
GGGGAACAGATTCGCCGGTTCCGGCCGGGTTGAGCCTTGATATGACAAACCCTCCCCCTAGCGGCGGCACCTTTGTGTTTCAGGGTCCTTTTGCATATATAAACGGGGATCTCGAAGAGATTGATATTGACGACATCGAAGACCAGAGCCTTTATTCGGGAAATGTAAAATGGGCGGGGATTGAAGACCGCTATTTCATGACCGCCCTTGTGCCGGTAAATCCTGGTCAGACTCAACTACGGCTTGCCCTGGAGCAAAGGCCCGAAAAGCTGCTGCGGGTTACTTACATGCAGCCCGGCAATTCCCTGGCATCCGGACAGCGCAAGCAGTACGAGTATAAACTGTTCATGGGGCCGAAGCGGATGCCGGAGCTTTCCGCCTTTGGACACGATTTAAACGAGGCGATTAATTTCGGGTTTTTCGATATAATTGCCAAGCCCTGCTTATGGGCGATGAATCTGATTCATGATAATGTGGCCTCAAATTACGGCATAGCCATTATCCTTCTCACCATCGTGTTTAAAATAATTTTCTGGCCCCTGGGCAGCAAAAGTTACCGCTCGATGGCTGAAATGAAAAAGCTCCAGCCGATGATGGCCGAGATCCGGAAAAAGTACAAAGACGACAAGAAGAAGATGAACGAAGAGGTCATGAGGCTTTATAAGACCTACAAGGTAAATCCCATGAGCGGGTGTTTGCCCATGGTCGTTCAGATACCTGTTTTTATTGCCTTTTACCGGATGCTCTACGAAGCCATCGAACTGCGCCATGCTCCTTTTATGCTCTGGATCAATGATCTTTCTGCCCCGGACAGGCTTTTTCGGTTTGATTTAGCCATACCGTTTATGACACCGCCGTATGGCATACCCGTTCTTACTATAGTTATGGGCGCAACCATGTTTCTGCAGCAGAAGCTTTCCCCTCCGCCGGGAGACCCGTCTCAGGCCAAGTTCATGATGTTTATGCCGCTTATATTTACGGTAATTTTTATCAACTTCCCGGCCGGGCTGGTGCTTTATTGGCTTACAAACAACGTCATCTCGATCGCCCAGCAGTACTATATTACCCGGAAAACCGTTTAACCCGGAGGTTTTCATAAATGAGTGAATATAAGGATTTCGAAGAAAAAAGCGTGGACAAGGCTGTTGAAAAGGCCAGCAACGAACTCGGCATTGCCGGTGATCAGTTGAAATATGACATTATTTCCCATGGTTCCAGCGGTATCTTCGGACTCGTCGGCTCCAAAAAGGCCGTTATCAGAGTGGTCCTGCCGGGCAGTGATCGACAGTCACAATCCGCCGCCCCCGAGCCTGAAGAGCAAACAGATGATTCGGGTAACGAAGATAAAACCGCATCCGCTCTTGTAGAAGAAGCATTCGGTAATTCTCAGCCCGAGAGCACAGAATTGCCGGAAAGCGAAAGCCCAGGCATAGATGAAGACACCCGTGCGGCTCTTATCGAATGGGTAAGGGGCTTTATAGACCGGGTGACCGCACTGATTTCACCTGATTCAACTTTGGATGTGCATGAAACCGGGCAGGTGATTCGTTTCGAGATCCGCGGCGGAGACAGTGCCAGGCTTATCGGCAAAAAAGGCCAGACGCTTGATGCAATACATTACCTGGTAGAAAAAGGTGTTTACAAGCAGTTCGGAAGCTCTGTTTCAATCGAGATTGACGTGGAAGGATACCTTGAAAAGCGGCGCTCGGAATTAACCTCTCTGGCTTCCCGGCTTGCAGAAAAAGCCCGGGAGACCGGAAAGCCGATGGTTATAAACCGTATCAACGCCCAGGACCGAAGAGTCGTGCATCTGACTCTGCGTGAAAACAGGAACGTGCGAACTCAGAGCGTTGGAAACGGGGATTTGAGAAAGCTTCTTATCATGCCGAAAAAAAAAGGACAGGCAAAGCGCACCAATAAGTCCAACGGGGAATGAATTTTTGGTGCCGGCGTTATTCTGCTTTTTCTTTGAAATATTAAAGAGTTTAAAAAAGCATGGATCGTTCAACCATCGCTGCTATTGCTACCCCCGAAGGCTACGGCGGCATCGGGGTGATCAAGGTTTCCGGACCTGATGCGCTGCCGGTCATCAGTTCTGTGTTCAGGCGGGGTGCTGCCAACGGCAGAATGCATCCAGGCGATGCCGAGGGCCCGGAGAGTTTTGAAAGCTGGCGCCTTTATTTCGGCCATATTATTGATCCTGATATTTGCCGGGTATTTGACGAGGTAATCCTTGCTGTAATGCGGGCTCCGCATTCCTATACGCGCGAGGATGTCGTGGAAATCCAGGCTCATGCCGGCCCCAAGGTCCTTTACAACATACTGGAGCTTTTATTTGCAAAAGGCCTTCGCCCGGCAGGGCCCGGCGAGTTTACCAGGCGGGCTTTTTTAAACGATCGCATAGATCTGACACAGGCCGAGGCGGTGGCTGATCTGATAAATGCAGATTCTGATGCAGCCGTTGACATGGCCGTAACCCAGATGGCCGGCGGGCTTAAATCATATATGGATTCTGTTCGCGGCGCGCTGGTATCTGCTCTGGCAGAAATCGAGGCAGTGATTGATTTTCCCGATGCTGTCGATGATGAAATAGATTCTGACAAACTGATTGCCCATTTATCAAGTGAAGTAATACATCCTGTTGAAGATCTGCTAAACGCTTATGATTCCGGCCGCTTTTTGCGGGAAGGGCTCCGGGCGGTAATTATTGGTGGCCCGAATGTCGGCAAGTCTAGCTTGTTAAACCGCCTTGTTGGAAAGGATCGTGCGATTGTCACCGATATTCCCGGTACCACCCGTGATTGTATTGAAGCCATGCTTACTGCAGGCGGCATTCCCGTTGTGCTTGCCGATACCGCCGGACTGCGGGAGGATCCCGACCAGGTCGAGCGGCTTGGTATTGAAAAGACCCATGAATATTTACAATCTGCTGACCTTGTTTTGTTTGTGGTGGATGCAGGAGTTTCTTTACGCAGGCAAGATCAGGATCTTTTTGAGCAGTTATCAGAAAAACGGGTGATAGTTGTTATTAATAAGTCTGATCTTGAGCAACAAGACAGGCTGTGTGAACTTCCGCCCGAATGGCGGGACAGCGTGCCCTGCATATCCGTTTCAGCGCTGGAGGGCACCGGTATTGCCGATTTGGTAAAGAAAATGGCCGGTCTGGTTTCCGGACCCGCCGATTATTACCGGCAGGGCCTTGTTCCGAACTGGCGCCAGAAGGTTTTGCTTGACCGCCTTTACCGGGCTGTATCAGATGCCGTGTCTGCCCTTTATGGCGGCTCTGGTTATGAGCTTGTCTCTGTTGACCTCAGGGAGGCTCTTTTATCGGTTGACGAAATAACCGGTCAGTATGTCCAGGCCGACGTCCTTGACAGTATTTTTGCCCGTCATTGCGTCGGCAAGTAAAAATTTGCTGATCCGTGCAAGTTAAGTGTTGTTTCACGTGAAACAGACCGAAAGGCCTGCTGTCTTTTATCATGCACAAGGACGTTATAGATGACAGTTTCTTAAAAAAATCAATTTTGAGATGGCAAAGTAAAAAGTTCAGGATCAATGCGTGTTAAAGCCCTCGGAATTAAGCGTACTTAATCGTACGTCAAATTTTGCAGGTATGGCAGCACAACGCGGTTATTGAATTTCCTTGCTCCAAAAACATCAGGCGAGGCGAGAAGCCTTTTTACAAATCCATCATAGATCAGGAGAAAGAATATTTATGGATATTGACTTCATCCCTTTTTTTAAAAAATATGAATCAATTGCAGCTATGGCTGACGAGGCCTTCAACAGGATCAAGCTGGAATATCCCGAGGAGGTTGTCTGTGAGCCCGGCTGTACTGACTGCTGTTTTGCACTGTTTGATCTGACCCTTATTGAGGCCCTGTATTTAAATTATCATTTCAATACCCGTTTTACAGGAAAAGACCGTGAAGACATGCTCGGGAAGGCCAATGACGCTGACAGGAAAATTTATAAGCTCAAGCGGGAGGCCTACAAAAAAACACAGGACGGTCAGGAGGAAGAAGAGGTGGTTGAAGAGATGGCCAGGGAAAGGATCAGGTGTCCTTTGCTTAACTCCTCCGATCTTTGCGATCTTTATGAGTTTCGTCCTGTGGCCTGCCGGATCTACGGGGCCCCTCTTGCCATTGGCGGAAAGGGAAGAACCTGCGGGCGCACCGGCTTTAAACCCGGCACACAGTATCCGACTATCAATATGGATGTCATTCACGAACAGTTGCTTAAGCTTTCCGCCGAATTTGTTGAATCAATAGGGTCAAAGCATGTTAAAATGGGAGATGTGCTGGTTCCTGTTTCAATGGCCATGTTGACCGACTACAACGAAGAGTATCTCGGGATTGGCGGCAAGCAGGACTCTTCAACCTAAATTAAGGTTCAAAAGAATCGTGAAGTTAATCTCTCCGGAGGAGGCGATGAATCTTACAGAAAAACAGAAAGACCGGCTGAAAGAAGCGATTTTTGACAGCATGTCGCCCCGCCGTCAGAAGCATATTTTAAAAAAGGGATATGACAAGTGGAATCCGTTTGAGGAGCCGAAAGATCCTATCGATATGCGCATGGACCGGTCTAAACGGACCATGAACGATCTTATCCGCGAGTTTATGCAGGCCATTGACATGACCGGGCATGGGGAAGATTACCGGAAAGGGGCCCTTGAAATCTGCCTTGGCATTATTAACGAGGACGAGCGTTACCTTGGGATGCTTGACTTTGCGTGCTGGTACCGCACCCTGCTTGACAGGGAAGAACCCGGGGGACGCCCGGGTTCCGATTCCGGTGCATAGGACTGGCGGAAGGCGGTTTGTTCGCTGCTGACCGCTGTGCGCTCAAATGCGACTCACAAACTGCCCCCGCCTGCCCCATACCCCAACCGACCGGATAGCTTTCCAGCCTGATTGCGCCCTGCAATGAATCACCTTCCAGGATTATGACGCCATTACCATAATTTTCGTAAAAAGATTTTGGTCTTCAGGCTGTAGTGACGTTTTTGGGTGGCTCATGGTTTTGGCAGTCTTCTGAGCGGGTAATGGAAGTTGAGGCGGCATTTGTCTTCTGTGAGAAATGTTTCATGTGAAACATTAATTTAGCTGTTTCGTAAGCAGCAAAAACATCAAGCGATGTGAGAAGCTTCCAGGGAAATCTCTTTTTGCGCTCTCACAAAACTGCACTTTGGAGCCCTGACGGTGGTGCGGAAAAGCGGGTTTCCGAGCGGAAATTGAGGCTCGGAGAGACTCCTGGAGCGAGGAAACTCCTTTTTCGCACCGCCGATCAGCCAGGGTGCTTTCGGATTTCCTTTCTGCAAAAATACCACCGCTGCGGTTTAGATGGCTTTTTACGGAACCCTTAACATTGTTTAATCGAAAGTTAACGTGGGAACGTAAATGCCCTAAAAAGAGATTTCAATTTGTAAACGGTTACAACTTCGGGTGATTTTGGTTGTAATCTTGTGCCGGTATGAAAAGTTGAGAAGAGTTTAGCCTCTGAGGATAAATGTTTCATGTGAAACATTTGATCATGGCAACAGAAAAAAATAAAAAAGCTGCGGGGTAAAACAGGGCAACTTTGCTTATTACCTTACCAGCCAGGCGATAAGTGGGAGCAGCAGTGCAAGAAGTATCAGCAGTCCGGGGGTTGATATGTAAGGCTTATACCAGGGATCCTGCCTGATTTTCGATTTTTTAAGCTCTGATAAAAACCAGTTACCAAGGATGCCCGCAGCTATCAAAACTGCAAGTATTTTTATTATTCCTATAATGTTCAAAACACATCCTCTTTTCAGGTTATATGAACCTAAATTGCGTTTCAGATTTTTAAAAACATGATTTTGGAAAGGATTATACCCACTCAACAGTCTAAAGTTTAAATGTCTTATGCCGCAAGCGGCATTTCGTCCTCACTGGACTTTTTGCTCTTTGACATAATTATTCGATAAATCGCGCTATTCCTGAAAAAGCGAAAATTGTGGTAGTATTCCATCTGGATGACGGCCTGCACCACTTCTTCCGAGGGTATCGTTGAAGTGACGGTTCGCAGCCATCCTTGATATTTCTTCCAGATCGATTGATGGCAATTCAATGCCAGGATCTGAAGAATGCCGGTGGCTATACAGCCAAAATTGACAAAAGCTTCAAGTGCACCAATGGCTTCCCGGACCAGGCGTTGAGACCGCGGGTTGTCGATTGCCGACAAATCACTTTTGGTTTGTCTTCCGGCCCGTGGCCACACGCTGGTCCAAAACCGATAATAAAAGGCGCCAATCAGATGCTTGAGCACTTTAAAGCTGACCTCGATTTTGAATCGATAACTGTAGGCCCGGATGATATCGGCTGCCGGAAGCTCTAAATCTGAGCACATCAGAATAAACCGTTGGTCGCCATCGCAAACAAGCACAAACCGGACTTTTTCCTGAATGGGCCGCCAGATCAGGTCAAGACATAAAACAGAGACGGTTTTGCTTTGACCGTAAATCTCAAGGCTCATCTGTTCGAATACTTTGGTTTCGAATAAATCCATAAGCTTTCGCTTGGCTCCGTATGTCCGGGGCCTGCCGCGTTTGCCGGCGCTTGGCGGCGGCGGCTCGTAGCCAACAACATTGCTTTTGGCCATGGTAATCACATGAAGCAGGCGGTGGCCATTGTCATCCACGGACTGCTTCACGATCGAAAATACAGGACCCACGGCAAAATAGGCGTCCAATACGATGATCGCTTTCTTGCCCATGCGCATGGTCAACTCGACAGCCATCTTGGCCATCAGGCTCGTCACACTGACCCTCGGCCGGCCATTGACCAGCGGCGCTGGTTTATCCTGCAGTTCCCGGAGTTTTTCTACCCCTTCATGCAGCTCGGCACAAAGGGGGATGCAAAAGATTTTTTTTTACCCAGCCGGCCATGAGCCCGATGGCCCCATAATGATGACCGTAAATATACGGGGCTTTGCCGGAGTTGTCCGATTCCTGGTGCAGTTTTTTAACCCCCGGCATCCTTTCGGCTTCCTTGCTGATTTTGACGCCGTCGCCGGCAAGGAGCATGCGATCTTTGATATAGATCAACGGGCAACGCGAGAAAACAAGTTGCCACCATTTTTGTAAAATATCGGTGAGCTTCCAGGACGTGGCTCTGAAAAACGCCAATATGGAGGTATAGAATGACGGTTTCAGTTGGAGCCACCGCACAAAGGCGCTCACGCCATAATGGTCGAGCCGGACCATAAAGCCGAAAATAACGACGACGAACCAGTTAAAGGCCGCCTTGCGGGCAAAGCAGCTGCGAAAAGTCGATAATATATGGCTGATGACATCTATCATGATAACCCTCCTGTTTCGTTGGAGGGCACTGCTTTTAACGCAAATGTGTTCGGCCCGGTTTTAACAAACATTTTGCCGGCTTTAATCTTTTTCAGGATGGCGGAGACTACCGAATCCCGTTCCAGTGTAATCTGGAACTGCGTCTCAGCCAAATCGATGATCTCAGATACATGCAAGGGGCGGCCAGCTATGCTGAGTACTTGTTGAATGACTTCAATGTTTGACGTACGTTTTTTGGGCTTCTCTTTAGCCCGCATTTGAAACCGGTCAATGATTTCGAGTGTTGCTTCTGCAACCTCTTTTTGATACTTTAAATAATTGTCAAATTGGTCCATTTTGTATCCTCCTTTCGAGTGTTGTTGAACTGGAGGATACATAACATAAAGATGTATGTCAATACATTTTGACGTAAGTTTAAAAATTTTTAAATTCTATTACAACAAAAATCAAGCAGAAATGTTTGGGTACGTATTATATTAAGTACATAGACCAAGAGTTGCAAAATTTTAAACAGAACTTTGGACTGTCAAGTAATAAGGCGGGCGCTTCGATAATCATCAACGATCATGACAAGGGGGGTTCTGTCCATGAGTATACCCCAACGAATAATAGATTTAAAAATTTTTTATATCCTTATAACTTAATTTTGCTTACATTTCAAGCTTTTCTGAAAGCCCTGATGTATGTTGACTTTAATTGGCTGTAATTGGACTGTAATTGGGATTGTCAAATAGTTAGAAATTGAGTAAATTCTAATCAAGAATCGGTTATCTATAAATATGGTTATGCTTTATTTTAAGACTTAA
>JAGXLE010000056.1 GCA_018334855.1 Desulfobacterales bacterium
GGGGAAGACCGACAGGTACGGAAAACGTCCTTATAGTGGATGATGAGAAGTCGATAGTTGAAATGCAGCAGCAAATCCTTGAGAGTCAGGGATACAGGGTAACGCCCCAAACCAGCAGCGTGGAAGCCCTGGAAGCCTTTCGGGCAAGTCCCGATAAATTTGATATTGTCATCACGGATATGACGATGCCCAACATGACCGGAGACAGGCTCGCGCTGAAGATAAAAGAAATCCGCCCTGATGTGCCGGTGATTTTATGCACCGGGTTTAGCGAAAAGATTGATGCTCAGAAAAAAGGGGAGTTGGGTATTGAAGGCTATATGCTTAAACCAGTTACCAAAACGGAATTGGCAAAAACGGTAAGAAAAATATTGGACAAGTTTGTCCACCCGAGTCTGTAAATTTTAACCTGTTTCCGGCGTATTTTTTCAGAAGATTTTACCCAGCTCAAAAATTGCTATCAATATATCCACAATACTTGCCACGGAATGTAATATTCCCGGGCTTCCTGAAATTTGCACCTTGTATCCGTCATTCCACAAATCCGCCAATTTCGAAATACTGCCCGAGATTTATGCTGTTATGTATCTTAGGTGAACCCAGGCATGATTGCAGATGTTGATGTTTTTGCAAAAAAAGAACTTAGCGCTAACACATCGCGGAATCCTTTTGAAAATTTCCTAATATGCTTTGGCGGGAGACTTTCGGATCGGGTATTTTTGTTGGGTGGAATAAAACTTGCTATCACAAATAACAGGAGGACTGTGAGGATAGTGCGAAAAGTCTGAACATTCAGATTTGTCAAGTGAGTGCTTTTCAAGCCAGAAACTTCCTTGATGAGGCTGATACTTCAAACAAGGGGGCAGCATGAGTGGAATTACGTTTCAAGATATCATCATTATATCCTGCGGTACACTGAGTCTGGAACTCGATTTTCTTCGCGAGCAGGGGTTTCTGGATGCCGAACACGTGTTTTTTACAAAACCCGGACTGCATGAGAACCCACGCGAATTGGAAGGGCAACTGATACAGCGGATCCAGAAGGCCCGGGACAGGGCTGCAAAGATACTGGTCGTCTACGGCGGGAAATTTTGTTATGTGAATACCAGCGAACCGACTAGGACCATTGATACGATTATCGCCGAGCAGGGGGATGACATTGTTCGGATAAATGCCACGCATTGTATGGACATGCTCGCCAGCCGGGAAGACCGGGATGAAATGGCCGAGGGTGAAGACGTGCTGTGGCTGACACCTGGATGGATCAAATTCCGCCATGATGTATTTGCAGGATGGGACAAGGGGCTTGCCAACGAGAATTTCCCGAAGCATACCGGCGGAGCTTGGGTGTTGGATGGAATTGGTTATATGGATACCTATATGGCCGAACATCCCGAGAAGCTCCTGGAATATTCGGACTGGATGGGAATTCCCATTCAACCATGTCCCATCACACTGGACCGGTTCAAATCCCTGCTGCGTGAAGCCGCGGAAAAACTCAAATGATCCGATAACCCGACTGCATATTGGCAAGCCTGGTGCAAAAAAGCGCACAGCAACGTTTTTGCATTGAAGGGGATAGACCGATTGTTTTTTCACGCCCATTGGGCGCGGAGTTGCTTATCACATCCGGGCATCAGATATCTGGAGTTTGACAGCTGGTTTTCCAGAAAGGCCCTGGCCAACTCGTCGTGTAAAAGTTAAGGCCTTGCCGGTCAGTCTGCCCTCCCGGGCCTGTGAAATTTAAGCCACTTCCATGACGAGTTCTTCCCTGCGATTTTTGCCGAGTTCAAAAGTCTCGATTGGCCGTCGTCCCATATTGCGATACCCGCGGTTCGGCCGGTCATGGTTATAATGGCTGAGCCAGGCGTCCAGATCCGCTGGAATTAACCTGCAGGCATGTTTTCTGCAGTCAGTCTTGCTATATTACATACCCAAATTATCTGCGTACTGGTCCGCCTTAAGGTGTTCTTCCCATTTTTCTCCCCACATATCCGGAGTTGTTTCCTCAACCGGAACGATTCTTTCCCAGGAAACGTTCATCTCCTGAAATATTTTTTCCAGTTCCTGGGCATCCGGTGAAAGCCATACGCAGAACCGCCACCCTTCATCAGTGTTTATATAGGTCCTTACCCATGTAGCAGGTTCAACCTCTGCCATTTTTCGCCAGTTTTCCTGGACGACGTTGCAGTCAATGCCGGGATTGTGATGGACAACCATGAATTTTTGCATTTTTGCCATGCTGCACCTCCTTTATTTAAATTGGCTGAACAGATTCAGTAAATGTCTAACCAATAAGTGCATAATTGATGCCAGGTAGCCGTGTGAGATGCCTTATGGTCGCCCCTAAAAGGAACGGGCTGAATTAATATCAGATATTTTATGCCGGACGGGTTTCACGCGGAAGGGGCTGAATCAGGATATGTATGGTTGCCATGCAGGATTGCATTATGCATTCTTTTCTTTATTCCTTCTTCCATCGGTGGACGGCGGCTGGAGATGATGTCGTTTAATTTTTCTATAAAGCGTGCTGGTATCAATGCCCAGCTCCATGGCCGCATATTTCCGGTTTCCTTTGTGGCGGCGAAGAGCCTCTTCTATAAAATAACGCTCCATGGACCTGAGATCCCTGAATGAGCTGATTTGCCCGGAAGCCGAAAGTTTTTTTAAACGAAACTCTGGCGGCAGGTGGTCAACCTCAATGCGCTCGTCGCTGCAAAGCACACATGCATGCTCAATAATATTTTCAAGTTCCCTTATATTGCCCGGATAGTCGTGCTCCATTAACAGACTGCGGACTTCATCCGAGATATCGATTATATTTTTGTCTTTAAGGCGGCTGAATTTACCCACCAGGTGATCAATCAAAAGGGGCAGATCTTCCCTCCTGTCCTTAAGGGCGGGAAGTTTCAAACGAATCACCTGAATCCTGTAATAAAGATCATCACGGAATTTGCCCTCGTTCATAAGGCTGCCCAGGTCTTTATTGGTTGCAGCAAGAACCCTGACATCAACTCTAACTGAATTAACGGCTCCCAGAGGTTCAAAGATTTTTTCCTGAAGCACCCGAAGAAGCCGGCTCTGCATTGCAGGGGTAATATCTCCGATTTCATCGAGGAAAAGGGTGCCGCCGTCTGCAATGGCGAAACGGCCTGGCTTGCTTTTTTTTGCCCCTGTAAAGGCTCCTGCTTCATAGCCGAAAAGTTCGGACTCAAGCAGTGTATCCGGCAGGGCTCCACAGTTTACAGCAACGAAAGGTTTCTTTTTACGCTTGGAGAGGTTGTGTACCGCCTTTGCAAACAGCTCTTTGCCTGTTCCGCTGCCTCCTTCAATCAGTACGGTGCTGTCGCTTTCCGCCACCTGCGGCAGAATATGAAAAAGACTTCTCATGGGCGGGCTTCTGCCTATGATGTCCTCGAAGGTGTATTTTGCCTCCAGTTCCTTTTTGAGCTGCTCTATCTGGGTAATGTCCTGGAATGTTTCAACCCCGCCGATCATATTGCCATGGTTGTCTTTTAAAGGGGCTGCTGAAATCCGTATCGGGATTTTGCCGCCAAAGCAATTGATGATCTGCGTTGCAACATTAATGATCGGCTTGCCATTTTCAAGGGTGCGCTTTAAGGCGCAGTCATTTTCGCAAATATTCGCTTTGAAAATATTATAACAGTGCCTCCCGATGGCCTTGTCCCGCGGTACGCCTGTTATGTTTGCTGCGGCCCTGTTAAAATAAACAATCCTCCAGTTTAAATCAACAGTGAAGACACCTTCGTTGATGGACTCGAGAATCGTATCATGGTGTTCAATCGTCTTATGACGCCGCACGGCCGTTACCTATTAATCGGATTATACGGGACAGCTGAATAATTTCATAATATTAAACATAATTGCATTTTGCAAAAAAACCAGGAAAAATAAATGCAGCTTGCAGGCTTGTGTCCATTGCCTTCTGATATAACTTCCCAACAATTTGATACTTATTTGAAAGCTTCCCCATATTTGGCATATATGGCACGTCTGTTGCTATCCTTCTTTTGCAAACGGAAAGATTCCGCTCGCCCGGCTTTTTATAAAATTTAGCAGAAAAAAAGGAGGGGCCGATGCCAAGTTTTGTAATTCATGAAAAATGCGATGGATGCAAGGGGGGCGAGGTTACCGCCTGCCAATACATCTGTCCGAATGATCTTATGGTGCTGGATGAAGAGCTTATGAAAGCCTATAACAGCGAACCTGACATGTGCTGGGAATGCTATAATTGCGTTAAAATCTGTCCAACACAGGCCATCGAGGTGCGGGGGTATGCGGATTTCTGTCCCCTTGGCGCAAACTGCATGCCCATGCGAGGCAGCGAAGATATCATGTGGACTGTCCAGTTCAGGGGAGGAACGATTAAACGCTTCAAATTCCCGATCCGGACCGTTGCCGAAGGAAGTGTGTCGCCGGATGGCGGCTTTGATGAAGGACAGGGGTCGCTTGATGACCAGCTGCTCTTTACCGAACCGGCATCCCTGAAGGTAGATAAACTATGGACGCTGTCCGACCATCAATAAGAGGGAGGGGGAGGATCATGCGAGATTTTGAAACAGTTGAAGTCACCACCGACCTTCTGATCATCGGCCCCGGCATGGCCGGCTCGGGTGCCTGTGTTGAGGCCGCGCACTGGGCGAAACAAAATAACCTCACGATAACCGTGGTGGATAAAGCCGCAATGGAACGAAGCGGTGCCGTGGCCATGGGGCTTTCGGCCATCAACCAGTACCAGGGCGAAAACACGCCGGTGGATTACCTCAGCTATGTCCGCCAGGACCTGATGGGCCTGTGCCGCGACGACCTGGTCATGGACATTTCCCGGCACGTCAACGGCTCGGTCCACATGTTTGAGGGCTATGGCCTGCCCCTGTGGAAGGATGACCAGGGCAATTATGTTCACGAGGGCCGATGGCAGCTTATGATCAACGGGGAGTCCTACAAGGCCATAGTTGCGGAAGCCGGGAAAACCGCAGTTGGTATTGACAACCTTTATGAACGCGTTTTTATTGTAAAACTGCTGCTGGATAAAAATGATAAAAACCGGGTATGCGGGGCCATCGGCTTCAGCGTCCGGGAAAACAAGATTTACGTGTTTCATTGCAAGGCCTGCCTGGTTTCTGCCGGCGGGGCGGTACACGTATTCAGACCCCGCTCCACAGGGGAGGGCTTGGGTCGCGCCTGGTACCCGCCCTGGAACGCAGGCTCCAGCTCATATTTAACCACCACCGCCGGGGCGGAAATGAGCTCCCAGGAGGTGGTCTTTATCCCTGGCCGGTACAAGGACGGGTATGGCCCGGTTGGCGCGTGGTTCCTGCTGTTCAAGGCAACGGCGACCTCGGCCTCGGGCGTGAACTACATGGCAGAGGGGTTGTCCGAAGGCGGGGAACTCCACAACTGGGCGCCTTACGGCGAGGTCAAGCCGATTCCCACCTGCCTGCGAAATCACCTGATGATGCAGAAAATGTATTCCGGTGACGGTCCCATCCTGATCCATACGGACAAGGCGATTGCCAAACTGGCAGAATCCGCACCAAATGAGAAGGCCTACAAAAAGGAGCTGAAAAAGCTTGAATCCGAGGCATGGGAGGACTTCCTGGACATGACCATCAGCCAGGCGGTGCTGTGGGCCTCCAAGGACGTCTTCCCCGAAGAGGGTCCTTCGGAAATCATGCCTTCCGAGCCCTATTTCATCGGTTCCCATTCCGGGGCTTCAGGTGCGTGGACCAGCGGACCGGAAGATCTCCAGACCGCTGAATCCAAATCCGAATATTTCTGGGGGTACAACCGCATGACCACTGTCAAGGGCCTGTTCACAGCAGGTGATGGGGTTGGCAATTCAAGCCACAAGTTTTCTTCCGGCTCGTTTACCGAGGGCCGGATTGCCGCCAAAGCGGCCGTCAAATTCTGCGTGGAAAATCCGGAAATGCCTGAAGCGGATCCGGGTAAAATCGACAAGCTCAAGCAGGATATCGTCACCCCGCTTGAGCACTATGACCAGCATCACGCCTACACCACCCTGGGGGCGGTCAAGAAATGCTACGAACTGCCCGTCGAAGAGGTCAATCCCAACTATATCACCCCGAAAATGGCCATGTTCCGCTTGAACAAGATCATGGACGAATATGTCGCGGGCTGGGGAAACCAGTATAACTGCTCTGAGATGACCCTGAACATCGCGCTTCAGGAATTAAAGCGGCTCAAGGAGGACCTTTCCAAGCTGGCCGCACGCAATCTTCACGAATTGATGCGATGCTGGGAAAATATCCACCGGGTGCAAATCGCCGAAGCCCATACCCGGCACAAGCTTTTCCGCGAGGAAACCCGCTGGCCGGGCTATTATTACCGCACGGATTTCCCGAAGCTGGATGAAAAAAACTGGGCCGATGTGTTTGTCAATTCCGTTTATGACGAAGAAAAGGACGAATTCCAGGTATTCACACGGCCCAAGCACAGCCTGGTAAATATCCGGGAAGTGGTTGGAATGTAGCAAATCTGCGGATCGGATGCGCTGTTATAATGCCATGCAGACATCCTCCTGGGCAGCCACGCAACCGTCTCCTTGCGTGGCTGTCTAAAAACCGGAACAGCCGGTTCATGCAGTCACAAAAGGAGGTTTCCGAATGAATCCGCCAACCTTAACCGACCACCCTCCGATCGAACGGGTGGGCGAGGTCTATGTCGGAGTCTTTCCCATCACCCTGCCCGGTGAATCCGCACAGGCGGAAACGATCCTTGCCGGCTATCAGCGGGATCCGGACAATCCGGGACAGGACCGGGTCCGGGCTACCGTGGAGACACATGCCTCGGCTGTACCGGACCTGATTGATATGTGCGACGCCATTGTGGCCCGGCAAAAAGAAATCGATTCCTTTCGACTTTTAAAATTTGACCGCAACGGCGTCCACGAACTGGATCCCCGGGATTTCCGGGATCAACATGCGTATGCGACCGGGACAGGGCCGGCCGCATACCGGAGCCGAGTCTGTTAAAACCGAGGGGCCTCCGGCAATCCTTTTACCCGCATCGGTCAGGAAGGGCTCATATGATAAAGGCAGAATGGCAGAACGCAGACGGTACCCCCGAAGGCGTCGAGCACCCCCGGTGGTATGATGAAGGTTACGCCGCAGGCTACAGGTTTGCCCTGGAGGAAGCCGAGTATGACGATATCGCGGCCATTGCCCGGGCCGAAGGCATACCGGCCGGGTGGGACCTTTTCCGGGCGGAAATCCTCAACGAGTACCTCGGCGCGCCCGGTTTTGATTTTTCCGAATATGCAGACGGATTCAGCCGGGCATGCATTGATCTGTTTAGAAAAATTTAACCTTGCGGGGCACCTGACAATCTCGCCCGGTATACGGAGAATTGCGGCGATTTCAGGATATTGGCCTGAACCCGCGCCAGGGTGGCCCCGTCTTTGCAGACGATCAGGTAGCAGCGGCACTGCCGGTTGCAGTTTTCACAGTAATAGTTTTCATCAAGAATATTTCCGCATGCGCAAAATGGCTGCATCACAAGTTCCCCGTTTTCCAGGTACGCCCGGTAATAGTCCTCGCGACCGGCTTTGTTGTCGATTGTTTGACTCGAATTCATCACTTACTTCTCCAGAGACAGGAGATTAAAATGTTGGATGCAAAAGCACCAATATGCCCGCATTGCAGACAAAAAATGAAAAAATGGCGCGCGCCCGACGCATCCACGTGGCCGGACGCGTTTTTTTATGTTTGCTTTAACGACCAGTGCCCCTATTTCATCCGTGGATGGCAGCATATATGGCAGCAGCAGAAAACGCGGGCCTCCTACCGCTGCCGCTTTGATCCGCATGTAAACAGGTATGTTCCTTTGCCCGTATGGTCCGGTGACGCGCTCAAGGAAAACATTGTCGAATAACCGCGCACATCGGATCAGCGGCCCAGGCATTACCGGATGCCAAGTTCCTGCTTTTTGGCAGCCAGGACACCGGGATTGACTTTGAGCACGTGCTGGCCGATGAGGCCATATTCAAGCCATTTCATTGCAAACCGGTAGAGCGCCACATCATCGGACCCGATTTTATCGATTTCCCGCGGGTCCGTATCAAATTGATGCAGAAAGCCCC
>JAGXLE010000057.1 GCA_018334855.1 Desulfobacterales bacterium
AATTGTTGCCGATAAACAATTGACAACTACAGGGGTGATTGCTATGAAAGCCAAATGTTTATAAAACCTATTTTTAAAAATCTGAAATGCTCAATCTAGGTAAAAGATTATAATATAACAGGTGGCGAATGGAAAAGCAGTATCTTGTCGGAGAGATAGAGCTAAGCGAGTCGTGGCGCTTGTTTAAAATAATGGGTGAATTTGTTGACGGAGTGGAGGCTCTCTACGATCTCGGGCCTGCAGTCAGCATTTTCGGATCCGCCCGCATGACCCCGGACAACCCGTATTATCGGAAGGCTGTCGAGCTTGCGCAAATGCTTGCGCAAAACGGTTTTGCCGTGATCACCGGGGGCGGCGGCGGGATCATGGAAGCTGCCAATAAGGGGGCCGCCGCCGGGGGCGGCCAGTCCGTGGGGCTAAACATTATTCTGCCCATGGAGCAAAAGCCGAATGACTATGCAAACATCAAGGTGGAGTTTAAATACTTTTTTGTCCGCAAGGTCATGTTTGTCAAGTATGCATATGCATATATCATCATGCCCGGAGGTTTCGGTACTCTGGACGAGCTTTTTGAGGCCGTTACCCTGATCCAGACAGACCGCGTCAGGCCCCTGCCGGTTATCCTGTTCGGCGTTGATTACTGGGGCGGCCTGGTGGACTGGATAAAGAGCCGGGTCCTGGGCAGCAGCATGATTTCGCCGGAAGACATGGACATTATACATTTAACCGATGACCCGGATGAGGTAATAGAGATCGTCAAAAGGGCTTCGGGTGCATAGGCCTTGCCTGCCATGAATACTGATCATCGCCTGTTGTTCCGGGACAGCCGCTGCATGGAGATCCTGGACGAAGACAGCATTGAGCTGGTGGTAACCTCGCCTCCCTATCCCATGATAGAGATGTGGGACGCGACTTTTGCCCGGATGAACGGCAAAATTGCCGGAGAACTGGAAGCCCGGGGCGGATGGGCGGCGTATCAATTAATGCACGCCGAGCTTGACAAGGTATGGAAAGAGGTCTGCCGGGTATTAAAGCCCGGCGGGATAGCGTGCATCAACATCGGGGATGCCGTGCGGAAGATAGGCGAATCCTTTTTTCTCTATCCCAACCATGCCAGGATTATCCATGCATTTACAGAGTCGGGCCTGTCGCCTCTGCCCGCGGTTATTTGGCGCAAGCAGACCAATGCGCCAAACAAGTTCATGGGATCGGGCATGCTGCCCGCGGGGGCATACGTTACCCTGGAGCACGAGTATATTCTGATTTTCCGTAAAGGGGGAGGGCGGCGCTTTAAAACCGAGCAGGAAAAATTAAACCGCCACCGCAGCGCCATTTTCTGGGAGGAGCGCAATCAGTGGTTTTCCGATATCTGGTTTGATTTAAAGGGCGCCCGGCAGCAGCTTGCAGATGAGAAGGTCCGCAAAAGAAGCGGAGCCTATCCTTTTGAGCTGCCATACAGGCTTATAAACATGTATTCGGTCATGGGCGATACCGTACTTGATCCGTTTGCCGGCATGGGCACCAGCCTTTTTGCGGCCATGGCCGCGGGCCGCAACAGCGTGGGCATGGAAATCGAAGAGGATTTTTATCCCGCCGTCAAAGAAAAAGCGGGTCAAATAGTTAATTTTGCAAATACGCTGATCAGGGACAGATTAAAGCGTCACCTGGCCTTTGTTGCAGAAAGGCAGGAGTCGGGAAAGCCTTTTAAGCATGTAAACAGCCATTACGGTTTTCCCGTGGTGACAGGCCAGGAAAAACAGTTGGTGCTACACTCCCTGAAGAAAGTCGATGAGCCTGAACCAGGGCATTTTACGGTTGATTACAGCCAGCCGGCGGGAAGCGATGTGCCGCAAAGCCGGCAGGACGAAAACGGTGCAAAACTTAAAAACCCTGTTCAACAGTCTTTGTTTGAGATTTAAATCTCCATGAACGTTGTCTTTTTCGCCATAGTACTGATTGCTTTTGTTTTTGCCGGGTGGCACCAGTTTATGGGCGGTCCGTTTGACGGGGATTCCACGCCCATCCAGGCCCTGTCAAAAGCGGTGGTGGATTCCGCGGGAGGGGCGGTGGAGCTGGCCATCGGATTGATAGGGGTTATGACGCTGTTTCTGGGCCTGATGAAGGTGGCGGAAAAGGGCGGATTGCTAAACGTGATCTCCCGGCTGCTCCGCCCTCTTATGATCCGGCTTTTTCCGGATGTGCCGCCCGAACATCCGGCCATGGGCGCAATTATCCTGAATATGTCTGCAAATGCCCTGGGACTTGGCAATGCTGCAACCCCTTTCGGCATCCGGGCTATGCAGGAACTTGACAAGTTAAACCCCCAAAAAGGGACTGCCACAAATGCCATGGCCCTGTTTCTGGCAATAAATACTTCCAGCATCACCCTTTTGCCCACCGGCGTAATAGCCCTGCGGGCCTCGGCCGGTTCCGCGGACCCTGCGGGGATACTTCCTACCACGCTTTTTGCGACAATGTGTTCCACCATTGTGGGGGTGATTGCAGCCAAGCTTTACCAGCGCTTTTCCAGCCCCCCTCAGGCTGTTGACCCCGGGGCGTCTTCAGGCCGGGCTCCCGAGGCGGATCATGGAATAGAGGAGGAGGGGCAGGATGGCGCCTCTGATGAAGATGAGGAACAGGAAGCCATGCTTGCCGGGGCTTCTGCAGGTTATCCCATGTGGGTCAGCATTGCCGCCCTTTGCACGGTAGCGGCAATTATTCCTTTGGCAATAATTTACGGGGAAGTTATATCGCCGTGGATCATTCCGGGCCTGGTGGTTGGTTTCCTGGCATACGGCATGATCAAACGGGTGCGGGTCTACGAGGTGTTCGTGGAAGGGGCCAAGGAGGGTTTCCAGGTGGCGGTGAGAATTATTCCTTACCTGGTGGCAATCCTGGTGGCGGTGGGAATGTTTAGGGCCAGCGGGGCACTGGAGGCAATGGTCGGCCTTCTGGGCCCGTTTACTTCCATGATCGGCCTTCCGGCCGATGCGCTGCCCATGGCTCTTTTGCGGCCGCTTTCAGGCTCCGGTGCTTACGGGGTGCTGGCCTCGATTATAAACGATCCTGCAGTGGGCCCGGACAGCTACGTGGGTTACCTGGTAAGCACTCTTCAGGGATCGACAGAGACGACCTTTTACGTGCTGGCCGTTTATTTCGGGGCGGTCCAGGTCCAAAGGATCCGTCATACCATGGCCGCCGCACTCACCGCTGATGTGGCGGGAATCTTGTTTGCCGCGCTGGCCTGCACGCTGTTTCTGGGGTAAGGCGCATGTAAAAGGGGGGAAAGTCTGAAGCCTGTCCCCTGAAATTACGATTTCCTATGCCTGGCTCACCCGGAGGGTGCGGATACGGTTGACTGCTGCTGCAATGTCAACCCTGCGGATCCGGGCAAGATCGCCGGTAATGTTGGGCACCAGCACGTCGAGCCCGTTTTTTTCCACGTCAGCTATCACCTTTTCAGCCACCTCACGCAGAGGCAGACCGTCGTTCATATACCTGGTGGCATAATAGACGGCATTTGCAACCGCGCGGGTCTGGGAGGGATCAACGAGCTGCTCAAGATCGCTTAAATCCACGTCTGTTTCGCCCAGCAGAATTTCTCTTATGCCCCTGCCTGCTATTTTCATTTTTTTGTTGCGCCGGTACACGGAGATGCTTTTGGCCTCCGGGATTCGGCTGGCGATTCTGCCGAAATTCTCTCCGCCTTCTTCCCGCCGTCCTGCCGGGTCCGCCCGGGCAATTTCTTTGGCCGCGTCAGTTGCGTCTTCCGGCAGGTAGGCGGTCATTCGGATTACCTGGTCTGCCACGTTGAAGTAATCGCCTGAGCCGCCCATTACAAGCACCGTTGAAACGCCTTTTTCTGAATAAAGCTGGCGCACCTTGTCTATAAACGGGGTTATGGGTTCGCTGTCCTTGGCCACCAGCTGCTGCATGCGGCGGTCGCGTATCATGAAGTTGGTGGCCGAGGTGTCTTCGTCGAGAAGCAGGGCTTCTGCCCCGGCTTCCACCGCCTCCAGGATGTTTGCCGCCTGCGATGTGCTGCCGCTTGCGTTCTGTGTGGAAAAAGCGCTTGTGTCCTTGTGAAGGGGCAGATTGCTTATAAAGGGAGAAATATCAGTTTTTTCAATATTTCTCCCGTCGCAGGCCCTTATCTTGACGGCGTTTTCAACCGTTACCGCGCAGTGCCTGCCGTCTTTCGGAACATGGTTGTAAATCCCGCGCTCTAAGGCGTGGAGCAGGGTCGATTTTCCGTGATATCCGCCTCCAGCTATAAGGGTTACTCCCCGGGGAATTCCCATTCCCGGCGTTTTGCCGCTGTTGGGAAGATCAAGGGTGATGCGGAAGGTATCGTCTGATTTAAACAGCACCGCTTCCGGATCCTTGAGGGGGCGATCATCAATGCCGCTTCTTCTGGGAAGAAGGCTTCCGTCCGCAATAAAAGCGATCATGTTTTTCTGTGAAAGCTGGTCTCTTGCCGCATCGGCATCTTCAGCGGTTTTAAGATGCAGGTAAAGGTTGTTTTCGTCTATGGCCGAAAAAAACAGGGAGGTGTCCACAATTGCCGGCAGCTCGGTAAAAAACATTTCTTCTGCGTCCCGGCCCGCGATTTTTCTGCCGAATGCGGGCAGCCCCATAAAGAAGCGTGCCTCTATGCAGTCGTTATTTATGAGTAAAGAGCTGCGGTTTAAAATCTGCTGGCCGGGCCTGTCAATAGTGATCTTTCCGCCTTTGCCGGTGCCGCGGATTCCTCTGGCAAGACTTTTGCTCTGTGTGTAAAATCTCCGGGTCAGAAAATCTCCCAGAGCGACTACCCGGCTCCTGTTACAGGTGGTATCTTCAGGGAAACCTGAGTCCGAACGCGGGACCCGGACCCGGATGCGTGAGGGGGCGGCAAACGGGTCGCCCTGTACGTGATCTATATGGAGGCGGAAGTTTTTGTAGTCATAGGATCCTGCAATATCCTTGTATGCCTTGTAGCCTTTCCCGTCAATACGCCTGAGTTCTTTCTGCAGCGCATCAGCAGGCTTTACTCCCATCTGTCCCCCTTTTTTTCCAGATCTATATGGTCCGTGTCTTTTTTGTGCCCGCCGGGGCGGGGCCGGCTGGCATCTGCAAGCAGGCTGTTTAATACCCAGCTTACCGCGCTTATCACGATCGCGCCAAATACAGTGCTCCAGAACCCGGTAACTGAAAAGCCGGGAATCAGCCCGGAAGCTATCTTTAACATCAGGGCGTTTATGATAAAAGTAAACAGGCCCAGGGTCATTATATTTATGGGCAGGGTTAAAATCAGCAGGACGGGGCGGAAAAACAGGTTTAACACCCCGATGGCTGCTGCTGCAAAAAAGGCCGCGATAAATCCGCTGACCTCTATATTATCAATAAGGTAGGAGGCCAGCAAAACCGCCGCTGTCAGAATCAGCCACTTGGCAACCAGCACCGGAAGCAGGTTGTCGTTTCCCGGTCCCCGGCCGCCGTTTGCAGAATTATGGTGAAAATCAATTTGAATCTGTCGTCTCAATTTCATCTCCGTTTATGCTGAGGCGGATTGCACCCGAGTCATCGCTAAACAGGCGCACATCAGCCTGCGATTCTCCGCGCAGATCCTTATAGCGGTTTCTCAAATGGTTGAAGTCCAGTTTTTCAAGTGCATGATGCAAAAGGTCTATGCTGCTTTCAAGGTCTTTTTTTTCATTTTCGTCGCCTGCCTTGAAATAGGCGGATATGGCGCGGTTGTACCTGCGCTTGATTTCAGTTTCAATGCAGTGCTTATCTACTGGAATTTTGATATTCATTTTTGCATACATTTCTGGTAGTATTTATAATTTAAAAAAATAAGAACTGTTTAGCGGCTACGCAACTGTTGACAATTACTGCCTGTTTGCATTAGCCTAAATTGAGCGTTTCAGATTTTTAAAAGCGATTGATTTGAAAGGATAACATCCATTTCTATTTTAAAAATCTGAAACCCTCCGGGATTTTCAAGTTTACCGCATCTACTGCGTCAGATACAGCCTCGCATAGTTGACTATAGCGAGGCTGTATCTTCCTTGTATCTGCGGCAAACTTGAAAATCGCTCAGTTTAGGATTAAAGGCGCTGTCCGGCAAAGTGAACGTCCGCTCCGGCATATATCTGAATATATTGGGCCCGGGAGAATTATATAATGTATGTACCACGATATATATTTTTTACAAAGGGGGTAGGAATAGACAAGGCCTATCTGGCCTCCTTTGAGAACGCACTCAGGGAGGCAAGTATTGCCCATTTGAACCTGGTCCAGGTCTCCTCTATATTTCCGCCGGGATGCAAGATCTTAGACAAGGAAAAGGGGCTTGCCAAGCTGGAGGCCGGGGAAATCACCCATTGCGTGATGGCCAGGGAACAGAGCCGGGAACCGGGGCGCCGGCTGGTGGCAAGCATCGGCCTGGCCCTGCCCGAGGGAAACGAGAGATACGGTTATCTTTCCGAACATCACGGTTTCGGCCAGACCGAGGTGGAGGCCGGAGAGTTCGCAGAAGACATGGCCGCCTCAATGCTTGCAACCACCCTGGGAATAGAGTTTGATCCGGAAAAGGATTACGATGAGAGGCGTGACATCTACAAGATGTCGGGTAAAATAATTCACTCCAGGCATATAAGCCAGGCCGCCCTGGGGGCGGAGGGCAATCTCTGGACAACCGTAATTGCGGCAGCAATATTTGTAAAATAATAATGGCAAAGTAAAAAACTCAATATCTGCGTTGCGTTCCCATCCCTGCGGAATTTCACGTACGATAAAGTACGCTGCATTCCTCGGGATTTAACGCGCCTTGATCTTGAACCTTTTACATTGCCGCCTTGAAACCGGATTTTTAAGAGACTTTCAGATAATGACACAAAAACCATTTATACCGTTCGGAGGCGAGGCGATTCACACCAGGCGGATAGAAGATGCCCGCGTGGTTGTGCTGCCTGTTTATTACGAAGTGGCTCCCTCATTTGGCAGCGGTTCCGGCCAGGGACCCTATCACCTGTTAAATGCATCGTTTGAGCTTGAATGCCTTGACGAGGAAACCCTGCTGGACTGGCGCGAGCTGGGAATTCATACGGTTTCCGGGCTGGTGCCGGCAAAGGTGCCGGAACAGGCTGTTGAAGAAATTGAAAAAGAGGCCGCAAAGTATCTGGGGGACGGGCGTTTTCTTTTTTCAGTGGGCGGCGACCATGCAATTACCATCGGCCTGAGCAAGGCGGCGGCAGCTAGTTATCCGGATATAGGTGTGCTCCAGATTGATGCGCACCTGGATCTGCGCGATCAATGGAACGGCAGCAGGTACAATCACGCATGCGTCATACGCAGAATTGCCGAGGACTTAAAAATACCGTTTGTACAGGTGGGCATACGTTCCTTCTGTCCGGAAGAGTATGACTATATCAAGACCCGTCACCTGTATCCCTTTTATGCGCATAATCTGAACCCGGCAGACGACTCCTGGATGGATGACGTGGTCTACGCACTGCCGGAAAACGTCTACATAAGCATTGATCTTGACGGGCTGGATCCAAGCGTTTTGCCCGGCACCGGCACCCCCGTGCCCGGAGGTATGACATACCGCCAGGTCGTGGAGTTAATCCGGCGGGTCGGTTCGGAAAAAAATGTCGTTGCCGCGGATATCAACGAACTGGCCAAGGTGGAAGGCTCGGTGGTCTCCGAGTTCACCGCGGCCAAAATCGCCACCAAGGTGTTTGTGTACTGTGTTAGGTGAATAGAGAATAGAAAATGGTTAATAGAGAATGGTTAATAGAATATAGTTAATGGTCAATAGAGAGTAGAGAATAGTTAGCTGTGAGCTGTGAATGGTGAAATGAAAAGCCCCCGGGTGCTGGGTGCCCCCGGGGGTTTT
>JAGXLE010000058.1 GCA_018334855.1 Desulfobacterales bacterium
CCTGATCACAACAATTCATTGGTCTCCGCGGTTTTGCTGCATTACATCTAGACTTCCAAAGATTTTTTCTGAAAAGGAGGACTGCAGATGAGAACAATCCCAATCCGGGGCAAAGGGCTGGTGCATGCAGAGGACGCACGCATGCTCATAGTCATTAACTTCTGGGGCTTTACGTTTCTTTTTACCAAGCTGGGGCTCCAGAGCCTTGACCCGCTTTCCTTTGCCAATCTCAGGGTTGCAAGCGCGGCGCTGGCACTTGTCGCAATGGCTGCATTTACCACGCGGCATCACGTTCGGGTCCGCATGAACTTTAAAGACAACCTTCTTGCCCTTGTGCTCGGACTTCTGGGAATGGCCTGTTTCCCGTTTTGTTTCAGCCTTGCAATGAATTTCACTTCCGCGGCAAATGCAGGGCTGATATTCGGCACAACTCCGGTTGCAGTTGCTCTTATCAGCCGGCTTTTGGGCATGGAGCAGCTTAAAGGAAGGCAGTGGGGCGGGCTTTTGCTCTCGGTTGCCGGCATTGCCGTGATCCTGCTGCCGGCCGGTGCCCACTTTTCGTTTACCACGTTGCAGGGCGATCTGCTGATGGTTGCGGCCATGCTGAACTGGGCCCTGTATACCGTTGTCAGCCGTTTTGTTCCGCAAAAGCACTCCGGTCTGCAGTTTACTGCATACGGTGCACTGTGGGGATTTGGAGGCCTCAGCCTGCTAAGTATCGAGACCCTGGCCGGACTGGCTCCGGGCGAGGTCAAGGCCGTGTCCTGGCTGGGGGGATTATGCGCGGGTGTTTTAGGCACGGCCGTATCCTATGTCATCTGGAACAATACCGTAAGGGTCATAGGGCCTGCGCGGACTGCCGTATATTTGAACCTGGTACCGCTGATTGCCGCAGTGAGTGGATTTATAATTTTAAATGAATCCCTGGGTTTGCAGCATCTGCTTGCCGCATGCCTGATTATTCCCGGAATTCTTATGACCCGCCGATAATGGGATTGTAATTATTCTCAGATAAGAATTAATAAAAAAAGTTTGCCCCGGCGTCGGTAGCTCTCCGTGAATCTGGTTTGTAATCCGGCGCTATTAATTGTGAAATTATAACAGAATCTCTTTTGCTTTTCACGTAATCCTTTGTATATTCTTTCCAGGAAAATAAAGTGGGAGCTTACAAAATTGTTAAATCAACTTACATTTTTGTTTATTTCTTTTGTGTACCCGAAAAAATTTTGAAAATACAACATACTGTTTTTAAAAACAATATTTCATAAAACCAAAAAATGGCACAGGAGTTGCTTCTGTAAAAGCAAACGGAGGAATTAGAGGTGGCAAATTACATGTTAAAAAACCAGGAACAGGATCCGGCCGCGCTGCTGAAAAGGAAGCGGGAGGAGCTGATTGCTTCGGCGGTGCAGTGGGAGCCTTCGGAATTTATCCGGATCCATGCCGAGCTTTTTGACTCCTATTTCAGGCAGTGCTTTGCCGCAAGCCAGGTCGGGCCAGGTCTGGCCATTAACAGAAATCCGTATGCTGTAATTGCTTTGGGCGGATACGGACGGGCTGAACAGTGCGTATTTTCAGACGTGGACCTGCTGCTGCTGTTTGAAAAATCGGTTCCCGACGAGGCCGAAGACCTGATCAGGGAGTATGTATATCCCCTGTGGGATCTGGGTCTGGAGGTGGGCTATGCCACCCGGTCGCTGCGCGAATGCGTAAAAATGGCAAAAGAGGACCTGGAAATATTGACATCTGTTCTCGATGCCCGGTTTTTGTGCGGAATTTCCTCGGTTTATGCCGACCTGACCTCCCGGATACGCGAAAAGGTGCTCTCCCGGGCACCCAACAAAATCATTCGTTCCCTGGTGGAGCGCAACCGAGGACGGCATGAGCATTACGGGGATTCGACGTTTCTTCTGGAGCCGAACCTGAAAGAAGGCGCGGGCGGGCTGCGCGATTATCATACCATGCGGTGGATCGGCAGGATCAAGTATGATCTAAAGGAACTGCGCGACCTTGAATACCACGGGGCCCTGTCGAGCGGGGAATACGAAAACCTGTGCAATGCGCTTTCCTTTATATGGCAGATAAGAAACCGGCTGCACTATTTTACGGGCCGCAAGTGCGACCAGTTGTATTTCAACTACCAGATCCGGCTGGCAGAAGAGATGGAATTGACGGAAAAAGACGGCCAGCTTCCGGTGGAACGGCTGATGAGTGATCTTCATGCAAAAATGGAGCATGTAAAGCAGCAGTTGCTGTTGTTTCTATTCGAACTGGGGTTTGAAAAGCCTTCGCGCCGCAGTTTCGGTTTTCGCAGGCATCCGGAGGCTCCGGGAATAGAGATCAGCCGGGGTGGATTGAGCTTTCAGTCGTCAAATCACATAGTGAAATCGCCTGTGCTGCTGATACAGATTTTCGAGACCGCGGCCAGGCTGCGAATGCCGCTTACCCGGGAGGCCGGCCGCCTGGTGCGCGAGTTCGGCTACCTCGTGGACGACGATTTCCGGGCGGATCCCGAAGTGCGGCGCGCATTTGAAAATATTTTACAGACTCCCGCAGGCCCGGCCAACGTGCTGGAGCAGATGCTGGAAACAGGCTTTCTGGTGTGTATGATCCCGGAATTTGAAGACATCGTGGACCGGATCCAGTTTGATGCATATCATCTTTACCCTGTGGACCGCCACAGCCTGCGCACGGTTTATTATATCAAGTCTTTTGCGGAAAACAGGACTGAAGGCGTGGATCATCTGTGTGTAAGGATCTACAACGGGCTGAAACGAAAGCACCTGCTTTTGCTCGCTGCCCTGCTCCACGATATCGGCAAGAGCCGTGGCGACGGCAAGCATTCTGACACCGGCGCGGAAATGTCAAAACAGATCATGGCGCGCCTGGGCTACGGCCGGAAAGAGGCGGACGTGGTTTCCTTTTTAATTGAAAATCACCTGCTGCTGGTCAAGACCGCAAGCCGCCGTGATATACATGACGAGGAAACCGCCATCCGAATTGCCCGGGAGATCGGCCATGTAAATATTTTGAAAATGCTCTACTTGTTAACGGTTGCAGACTGCATGGCCACCGGCCCCAAGGCCTGGAACGACTGGACTGCCGCACTGGTGCGGGACTTTTTTTTGAAAATTTTAGGGATCCTGGAAAAGGGAGAGCTTGCAACCACCGGGGCTGTACGCCGAGTGGAGAAGAAAAAGGAGTATGTGCGCCGGGCGGCCGATTTTCAGAGCACGGATATCGAGGCCATGATCGGGGTGCTTTCTCCCAGGTATCTGCTCTACACAGAGGCCGGTGACATAGTCTCCCATTTAAAGCTGTACCAAAGGCTGGCAGAAGGCGAGTTCGCATGGGACATCACGCCGGATGAGGCCTCCAAAACCCGCACCGTGGTGATTTGTGCAAAGGACCGCCCCGGGCTTTTCGCAAAAATCGCCGGGGTCTTTACCTTAAACAACATCGATATATTAGATGCCCAGATATACACGTGGAAAAACGATATCGCCCTGGACATTTTCACGGTAACCCCACCGCCGGACCAGATATTTGAAGACGAGCGGTGGCAGAGGGCGGCACGGGACATGGAAGCAGCCCTTGCCGGAAAGCTCGACCTTTCCCGGGCGCTTGAAGACAAGCAGCTCAGGGCGAAAAAGGCAGGTGTGGAAGCACGGCCCAACAGGGTGGAAATAGATAATGAAAGCTCGAGCTTCTACACGATTGTTGAAGTATTTACCTATGATTTTCCGGGGCTTTTGTACCGGATAACGGATGCTCTGACCAGAAATGGTCTGGATATATGGGTCGCAAAGATTGCGACCAAGGTAGACCAGGTAGTTGACGTCTTTTACGTGCGCGATGAGCAGGGCGGCAAGGTCGATGCACCTGAGCGGGTCGAGCAGATACGGTCCCGGGTGCTTTCCGTGCTGCCCTGATAAGCGGGCGGATAAGGCGTATTCCAACAATTTTGCAAAAGGAGCGGGAAATGATCAAAAAATTTTCAGGTGCATTGTTTATGTTTTTGCTGGTGCTGCTGCCTGCGGCATCGGCAAACGCTGGTCAGGGCATGGATACCGGGGATACGGCATGGATAATAGTTGCCACCGCCCTGGTTATGATGATGACCCCGGCCGGGCTCGCGCTGTTTTACGGCGGCATGTCAAGGTATAAAAACCTGCTTAACACCCTGGCCATGACCTTTGTGGCATATTGTCTGGCAAGTGTTATATGGGTCGTGTGGGGATATACGCTGGCATTCGGCCCGGATGCGGCCGGAATAATTGGCGGGCTCAACCATTTATTTCTGGCAGGCATAACTCCGCAGAGCCTGTCGGGCAGCATTCCCACCCTGGTGTTCGTGGTTTTTCAGATGACTTTTGCCGCCATCACCGTTGCTCTGGTGCTGGGGGCTATTGTGGACAGGATGAAGTTTTCCGCCTGGATCATATTCACGGTGCTGTGGCTGACCGTGGTCTACAGCCCGGTGGCCCACTGGGTGTGGGGCGGCGGCTGGATGCATTCCATGGGCGCCTTAGACTTTGCCGGGGGAAACGTGGTGCATATCAATGCGGGTGTGGCCGGGCTGGTGCTTTCCATGATGGTGGGCAAGCGGCTCGGCTATGGTAAGGAGGCGATGTTTCCGTCCAGCATTACGTTGACTGCGGTGGGAGCGGCTCTTTTGTGGTTCGGCTGGTTCGGGTTTAATGCCGGAAGCCAGCTTGCCGCAGATGGGGTTGCAGCCTCTGCTTTCCTTGTTACCAACACATCTGCGGCCATGGGTGCGCTGGCCTGGATGTTTGCAGAGTGGTACACGGAGCAGCGGCCCACCGTGCTTGGCATCGCCTCGGGCATAGTGGCCGGGCTGGTGGCCATCACACCGGCTGCCGGGTTTGTCAACATGCCGGCAGCCCTGATTATCGGGGCAGTGGCCGGAGTGCTGGGATTTTACAGCGTGGCAAAATTAAAGCAGAAGCTCGGATATGACGATTCCCTGGATGCTTTTGGCGTGCACGGAATTTGCGGCATGTGGGGTGCGCTTGCAACTGGGATATTTGCCAATCCGGCAATTACAGAGGGTGCCGCGGGTCTGCTTTACGGCAACCCGAAGCAGGTTGTCATACAACTGGTCTCCATTGTTGCCACTATAGCGTTTTCTGCTGCAGCAACTTTCGTGGTGGTGCTTGTAACGCGGTTTGCGGCAGGCGGGCTGCGCGTTGAATCAGACAATGAGATCAAGGGGCTTGACAGCACCGTCCACGGCGAACGGGCCTTTGAGATCACAGGCTGACAGGTATAATTTTTCCCTGATAATATAACTCTTTAACAGGAGGAAGGATAATGAAAAAAATAGAAGCCATAATCAAGCCCTTCAAACTCGACGATGTCCGCCAGGCATTAAACGACATAGGCATCCAGGGCATGACCATTACCGAGGTAAAGGGCTACGGGCGCCAGAAAGGGCACAAGGAGATATACCGGGGCGCGGAATACCTGGTGGATTTTATGCCGAAAATCAAGCTCGAGATCGTGGTCCAGGCCGACCGGACCCAGGAAGTGATTGATACGGTAAGGGCCGCGGCCAATACCGGCAAGATCGGAGACGGAAAGATATTTGTGATTCCCCTTGAGCGGGTTATCAGGGTACGCACCGGAGAAACCGACGGGGAAGCGATATAGAATGTCCAATAAGCCAATATCGGGATAAACAAAATGCAGGTTTCGAACTTAATCCGTTAATTTAACTCATAGGAGGAGACAATGTCACAGCCAAAAAATGTACTGGATTTAATCAAACAGGAGGGCATCCGGGTGGTGGATATCCGGTTTATGGACTTTCCGGGCATCTGGCAGCATTTTACAGTGCCGGTAAGCGAAATGGACGAGGATTCCTTCGAGGACGGCTACGGGTTTGACGGCTCGAGCATCCGGGGCTGGCAGCCGATAAATGCAAGCGACATGCTCGTGGTCCCGGATCCGGCAACCGCCAAGATTGACCCGTTCTACGATGAAAAGACCCTGGTGTTAATCGGCAACATCGTGGACCCGGTCACCAGGGAGGCATATTCCAGGGACCCGCGCCACGTGGCCCATAAGGCGGAAAACTACCTGAGACAGAGCGGCATCGGGGACACGGCCTTTATCGGTCCGGAGGCAGAGTTTTTTATTTTTGATGATGTGCGGTTTGACTCGCAGCGAAACAAGTCCTTCTACATGGTCGATTCGGTGGAAGGGGTCTGGAACACCGGCCGCGACGAAAACCCCAACCTTGCATACAAGCCGCGCCACAAGGAGGGCTACTTTCCGGTGCCGCCCATGGACAAGGGCCAGGACATCCGCACGGAGATGATGCTGACCCTGGAAGACCTGGGCATTGACGTGGAATGCCAGCATCACGAGGTGGCCACTGCCGGCCAGGGCGAAATCGACATGCGGTTCAAGCCGCTTATGGAGATGGGTGACCAGTTGGTGTGGTTTAAATACGTACTCAAAAACGTTGCCAGAAAACATAACAAAACCGTGACTTTTATGCCCAAACCCCTGTTTGAGGACAACGGCACCGGGATGCACACACATGTCAGCATCTGGAGAGACGGAAATCCGCTGTTTGCAGGAGACAAGTACGCCGGCCTTTCGCAGGAGGCGTTATACGCCGTGGGCGGAATTTTAAAGCACTGCAAGGCTCTGTGCGCGTTTACAAATCCTACGACAAATTCTTACAAGCGCCTGGTGCCCGGTTTTGAGGCTCCCGTGAACCTGGCCTATTCGAGCAGAAACCGGAGTGCCGCGGTCAGGATACCCATGTATTCGGCCTCTCCCAAGGCAAAGCGCATAGAGTTCCGCACGCCTGATCCTTCCTGTAACGGATATCTGGCGTTTTCAGCCGTGCTCATGGCCGTGATAGACGGAATCGAAAACAAGATAGATCCGGGCGATCCCATGGACAAAAACATCTATGATCTTCCGCCCGAGGAGCTCGCCCAGATTGATTCCGCGCCGGGTTCGCTTGACGAAGCCCTTGCAGCCCTGGCCGAAGACCATGAATTTCTGCTGAAGGGCGATGTGTTTACAAAAGATGTGATCGAGCGCTGGATCGAGTACAAGACGGAAAACGAGGTCAATGCAGTCCAGCTCCGGCCCCATCCGCATGAGTTTTTTCTTTATTACGACATTTAGCCCCCTCCCTCCCGCCCGCAAGGGCAGATGTAAAAAAGGCGGCCTTTTAAAGCGGGGCCGCCTTTTTTTATTCCCTGTGATTACATTTTTGTAATAATTGGCTTTTTGCCTAACAAAAATGTAGAATAATTATTTTGGGCATGAATTGTTTTTTGCAATATAGATTGTAAATTCAAGTGGTTATTTTTCAGTTTGGGAAACAGGAGAATGGCATGCTCCTTGCGCAGTAAATATGCAGACCTTTCAGGTCAGTGCATCAGGATTTTACTGAAATCATAACACGAGTCACAGATCACTGGTCACGGATCACTGACCACAACTCACAGTTCACAGAGTCGGAGGTATCAGTTATGAAAACATTGCTATTATCCTTTAGGGGTCCCTTTAGGGGTCAAATCTTTAATCTTGACATCTTGCCGGCAATATCCTCAAACCGTTGCCTTAAATCGGCATCCGATTCCATTTTGAGGCGTAACCGCTTTCGGGCGACGCTCACGGCGCTGTAGTCAATTCCGCCGACAAGCCTTCCCACCTCAGCCTGGGTGATATCGCAAAACCGGTATAAAAGCTCCATCAAAACGGCGCGATCCGCTGAGTTTTTACCCCGCCGGCAAATTTCATCTTCGTCTTTTCCGAGAAATTGAGAAACCTCTTTGATCAGATCTTCCGGCATCCAATAATTTCTGGCAACTTTTAACTGGGG
>JAGXLE010000059.1 GCA_018334855.1 Desulfobacterales bacterium
AGAAAGTTCCGGACAATTTTTGAAAGCGCCCGGGACGGAATATATCTCAAGGATAAACACCTGCGCTATACCCTGGTTAATCCGGCAATGGGACGGCTTTTCGGCCTTGCCCCGGAGGCGTTTATCGGCAAAACCGACCCGGATCTGTTTGAAAAAGACGCACCGGAAAATCCGGATGCGGAAGACGAGCTGGTGCTCCGGGGCGAAGTTGTTGAAACAGAAGAAAACCGGGAAATAGGAGGCGAGCAGAAAACCTTTCAAAGCATCAAAGTGCCCATGAAAGGATACAACGAAGAAATAACGGGGCTATGCGGATTTGTCCGCGACCAGACGGAGAAAAAACGACTGGAGGCCCAACTGCTGCAATCCCAGAAGATGGAAGCAATCGGCACGCTTGCAGGCGGAATATCCCATGATTTCAGCAACATCATGCAGGCGGTTTTAGGCTACTGTCAAGTCCTCATGCAGGATAAACCGGAGGATTCAACGGATTATAAAGACCTGGAGCATATTGAACAATCGGTTAAACAGGCTGTCGCTTTTACCCGCCAGCTTATGACATTTACCCGGAAGGTGGAAATAGAGCTTCAGCCGGTCGATCTTAATCAGGTGGTCAGACAGGTAAAGCTGCTGCTGAAGCGAACCTTCCCGAAAAAAATCGATATCGATCTGCGCCTGTCCGAATCTCTTTTTACAGTAAATGCCGATCCGGGCCAACTGCAGCAGGTGCTTTTAAATATAGGGATAAATGCCAGAGATGCCATGCCCGGGGGCGGACGCCTGGTTATAGAAACAGCAAACGCGGATCCGGAGGAAGGCAGCAGCCAGGACTGCCGGGTTCTGCTTGCTGTTGAGGATACGGGATCGGGAATGAGCGAAGAAGTCAGAAAGCAAATCTTTGAACCTTTCTACACCACCAAGGGAGCCGAGGGCACCGGCCTGGGACTTGCCATGGTCAGCAACATTATTGAAAACCACGGCGGGCGAATAAGTTGCCAAAGTCAGCCCGGACAGGGAACGCGCTTTAACATCTACCTGCCCGCCGCCAGGGGCCCTGCCGCGCCGAAATCCGAAACCGGGCCGGCTTCTGTTGAAAAGGGACTTGGAGAAACCATACTTGTTATAGATGATGAAGTCTATTTAAGGGATTTTATAGAGACCATGCTGAACCGCAACGGCTACCGGGTAATAATGGCAGCCAGCGGCGAGGAGGGCATTGAACTGTATCAGAAGCACCGCGACAGCATATCGGCCGTGATACTGGATTTAAATATGCCGGGCATGGGAGGAAGGCAATGTCTTGCAGGATTAATGGATTTAAACCCGCAGGCCAGGGTCATTGTCTCAACAGGCGACAGGTCGCAGTTTGATCCCTCGGACCCGGTTCTGCAAAAAGCCTGCCAAATTGTGCAAAAGCCCTTCGAAATCCGTGAGATGCTCGGAAAGATAAAAGAGCTGCTGGCTGACAGAAGTTAAAAACAGTATCTGCGCCAGGCCTCTTTGCTGCTGGAGCTTCCCGTGAAGGCAAAGGCTGTTGCCGGGAGCATAGCCTTTATTGCACTGACATTCCAGTTCGGTCTCTGGACAGTTATTTTATTTCAATTCGCGTTTCCAACCCGCACGATTCATATTGCAAGCCGGCCCGGCGAAAACACCTCCGGGGGCTGCAGGAGAGATAGACAATGGCTTCCCGTTCATCCGGACTGCTTATGTATAGAAAAAAACAGGACACCGGCTTGCCTGAAACAGGTTAGTGCTTATCTTCGTCAGGAAAACGGAAAAAACATGAAGATAAAAAAAACAAAAAAATTGTTAAAACTTTTAAACCATTCGAAAAGAAAGGAGTTTTTGTCATCCATGGCAGAAGTTGCCGAATCTGACAGTCCGCAGTCGCCCAGAACCAGAAAGCAGACGGTTAAAATCCGCGAAATGACAATCGACGATCTTGGCGATGTTTTTCATTTAGGAGAACAGCTCTTTGTGGCCAGAAAGGCCCCCAATACCTACCGGGCATGGGATGAGTACGAAGTGGCAGACCTGTTCTACAGCGACACCGAGTACTGCCTGGTAGCAGAACACGAAGGCGAAATCGTCGGATTTGCCCTGGGCACTACCATAAACAAGAACCGCTCTGCCTGGAAGTACGGCTATCTGCTGTGGCTGGGGGTATTGCCGCAATACCAGCGCGCCGGCATTGCAGAGCGGCTTTTTTACCGTTTCAAATCCATCATGCTCCATGACGGTGTGCGTATCCTGGTAGTTGATACCGAGGCGGACAATATGCCCGCCATCAATTTTTTCAAGCGCCAGGGATTCGGCAACCCCCAGGAGCACGTGTATCTGACCATGAATCTTGACCAGGAACGCCAGCGCATGAAAAAGCGCGAAACAGGCAGTTAGATAAATCTGTCATGATAAATTCCCAAAGGCTCAAAACACTGCTTCACCGGCTTATAGATATTTACAGCCCCTCGGGCAAGGAAAACGATATCCTGGATTACCTGCAGGATTACCTCCGGCAAAACGGGATTCCCTTTGATATTCAGCCGGTGGATGACACCAGGTACAACATGGTGGTCATGCCTGAAGAAGGCGATGCGGAGCTTGCCCTTATCGGACACGTGGATACCATCACGGCATACGACATCGAAGACTACGGCTTCCGTGAACACCACGACACAGTATCCGGACTGGGGGCCTCGGACATGAAATCCGGATGCGCGGCCATGGTGGAGGCGTTTCTGGAACTGAGAAACTCATGCGGCCCGCAGGTGCCCGCCGCCCTGTGCCTGGTGGTAGGCGAGGAGGAAAACGGCGACGGAGCAGCACGCCTGATCGAGGACTACCATTTCCCCTGGGCCGTGATCGGAGAGCCCACCAACCTGGTCCCATGCCTTAGCTGCTACGGCTACCTGGAAACCCAGATGGCAAGCATCGGCAAGCGTCTGCATGCATCACTTGCAAACAACCGGCAGAACACCATCGAGGTCCTGCTGCAGATGATGCTGCGCATTTCGCACTATATGCGGGAGCAGAGACCCGAGCTGGTTTACAATTTCCGGGATTTATACAGCAGCAGATCAGGTCTTACAGTGCCGGACAGGTGCGAAGCATGGCTCGATATTCACCTGCCGCCCGACGCAGCCATAGGAGAAATAGTAACGGAGCTCGAAGAGGCCTGCCTGCCGCCCGGACCGCAGGACTCGGCCATCGAAACCCACTTTCACATAGAGACCATTGACGCAGGATACCGTCTGCCGGAAAAAGGGGCGGTGGTTGAAGCCATCAGGGATGCATACGGCAAAATGGACCTCGCCTGGCAAAGCGGAGATTTTAGAAGTCATTCAGATGCCAACCAGATCTGGGCCGCGGGCATAAAGCCCGTCGTACTGGGTCCGGGAAGACTGGAAAACGCACACGTGCACGAGGAGTCTGTCCTGTTTTCCCAGGTTGCAGAGGCCGCGCAGATATATTATCTGCTATTGCGGCAATTGTTCTGTAAAGATTCGTAAAAACAAAGGAAGTATACATGAAAAAAATAGACAGGCGCACTTTTTTAAACCATGCCCGGGACATGCTCTGTTTTACCGGAGCATCACTGCTTTTTCCCGCAAGCATTTGGGCGCGGCAGAAAAGCCCTGATATTTCCGTGGTGAAAGGGGATATAAAATCCTCCGTAAAAAAAGCCGTTAACATGCTGGGCGGCATGGGCAGGTTTGTAAAGCCGGGAAACCGGGTGGTGATCAAGCCCAACATGAGCTTCGCCTCCGGCCCTGAGCGCGCTTCTAACACCCATCCGGAGGTAGTCCGGACCCTGGCGGAAATGTGTATGCAGGCCGGGGCCGGCCGTGTACTGGTGCTTGACAACCCGCTTGCACCACCCCGGCAGTGTATTGAAAACTCGGGCATAGCCGCAGCCTGCAGCTCACTTGGAAAGGACATGGTGTACGCGGTTACTGATCCTTCCCGCTTTGCCGGGGCAGACATTTCGGGCGGCAAAAGTCTTAAGCGGGCAGATGTCATGAAGGAAGTGCTCAACTCGGACGTGCTCATTGCCGCTCCGGTGGCAAAATCCCATTCCTCTGCAGGTGTCAGCCTTTCCATGAAAGGCATGATGGGACTGATCTCCAACCGCAGAATCATGCACAGGCTGGATCTTCATGAAAGCATCACAGATTTGGCATCTCTTCTCACTGCGCAGCTTACTGTCATTGATGCCACCCGGGTGCTGTCCACGGGCGGACCGGGAGGGCCCGGAAAGGTGCTGACGCCGGATACCATCATAGCATCGGCAGACATGGTCGCCGCAGACGCATACGCGGTTTCAGCATTTAACTGGTACGGAAAACGATATGACCCCGACCAGATCCGGCACATCCGCCTGGCACACCAGCGGGGGCTGGGGCGAATGGATATAGGGAACCTGAAAATCGGGAAAACATCGGTGTAGCATGCGATTTCGCCGCACGGCCCAGGCTGCCGTCCTTTCAATTTTTCTGCTGGTCCTGGCCATGGCCGGCAATATTGAAGGTTCAGACCTGTTTCTGCGCATGGACCCTGTTTTAGTAAGTGCTGTTGCCCTGGCAGCAAGAACCCTGTCGTGGATATTTATTCCCGCGCTTATCGTTTTGCTCTCCGCCCCGGTTTTCGGCCGCATTTTCTGCGGCTATCTCTGCCCCATGGGGACCACCATCGATGCGGCTGACGCTTGTTTTCCAACTCGAACCGGACCGGATAAAAGCCGGCATCCGGTATCACCGTACCTGAAATATTATATCCTGGCATTTACAGCTGGAACGTCGCTTCTGGGGGTTACATTCGTCTTCTGGGCCTCTCCGCTGTCTCTTATTACGCGCTTCTACGGCTTGGTGGTTTACCCGGTGGTTTTGCTTATCTCAGATACGGCCGTGTCTGCGTTCTACCCCCTGGCAAGCAGCCTTGATCTGCGCACCCTTATGTTTGCCGAAATCCCGACCCCCAGATATGCAGCCCAGTTTTTCGTGCTACTGTTTTTTGTCGCCGTATTTGCAGCGGCCCGGCTTTCACCAAGGTTCTGGTGCCGTTATATCTGTCCGTCAGGAGCGCTTCTGGGCCTTGCAGCAAAAAAACCGTTAATCCGGCGACAGGTTGACTCAAACTGCAATCAATGCGGCATATGCGCCCAAAAATGTCCCATGGGCGCAATAGACCCGGAAATGCCCGAAAAAACCAGCCACAGCGAGTGCCTTGCATGCCGCAAGTGCGCTCAAATATGTCCGCAGCAGGCAATCATCTTCGGACCGAATCCGGCAAAAAACACTTACATAACAGATTCGGCTCTGCCCGGCCGCCGCCGGTTTCTGCTCTCCGGGCTGGCGGGGGCAGGCACGGCAGCGATTGCCCTGACCGGGCTTGACGTGGTGGCAAAGGATGAATCGAAAAAGGGGGTGGTCAGACAGGCCCGCCTGATACGTCCGCCCGGCGCGCTGCCTGAACCCGGCTTTCTGGCAGCATGCGTGCGGTGCGGCCAGTGCATGGCCGCCTGCCCCACAAACACCCTGCAACCCATATGGTTTGAAGCAGGGCTGCTGGGCATGTTTTCCCCCGCTGTCATCCCAAGGCGCAAATACTGCGATCCCAGTTGTAATGTATGCGGTCAGGTATGCCCCACCGGAGCCATAACCGAAATTGATGCCACTGAGCGCGTATGGGCCAAAATCGGCACCGCCGTAATCTTCCGGCAGCAGTGCCTGGCCTGGGAATACAAGAAAAGCTGCATGGTCTGCGACGAGGTCTGTCCCTACGATGCCGTGGAATTTGAAAAACGACCGGACCTGCCCCATCCCGTGCCTCACGTGATAGAGGACAAATGCTCGGGCTGCGGTCACTGCGAACATGCCTGCCCTGTATATAACCAGGCCGCCATCGTGGTAACGCCAATGAACTCCCTTCGCTTAAGGCCCCGGGAATCCTTTGAACATACCGCCAAAAGCCGGGGTTTTAACTTGCAGCTCCGGCCGGAAAAACAGGGCCCATCGTATCCGGGCAGGGAACGCCGGGATACGGGAGCCCCTGGCTCAAACGGACTTCCGCCAGGATTTGATAAGGGATTATAACCCCGGCCGCCCCAAAAAGTTTACACTGCAACACTTTCACACAAACCTTCCAGGTATACATCGGGTTCTTCTTTATTGCCGATTTTCACTCGAAGTCGTCACATTATTTCCCTTTTTCTTTGAATTCCATCCTTTTCCATGAATTTTTTCAAAAAATTGATCTATATTTGTCTGGGGGCCGACAAAAATTAATGTGTCACCGGCATGTATCAACTCCAGCGAAGAAGGATTGTAAATCCGGGTGCCGTCAGCCCGTTTGATCGCCACGACAATCAGGTCAAAATCGTTTCGGATATTTGCATCCATCATTGATTTATTAACAAATGGCGCCGATTCAGGGATTTCCAACTCTTCGATGGCCAGGTCAATTTCTTTTCCGGAAATGGTCGAATCCAAAAAATCCGTTATGGTCGGACGGAGGATATTTTGCGTAATACGCATTGCGGCGCTGGCATAAGGCGACACCACATGGTCGGCCCCGGCACGGAAGAGCTTTTTTTCAACGCCCTTGCTGCTGGCCCGGGCACAGATAAACATATCGGGATTCAACGCCCGGGCAGTCAGCACGATAAAGACGTTATCCGCGTCCCTATTTACCACGGAAATAAGCCCCCTGGCCCTTTCAACGCCGGCTTCTATAAGATTTTCCTCCTCCATGGCATCCCGGTGAAGGTGGGCCAGACCATGTTCCTTGCAGGGAAGGATAGCCCTTTCATCATTATCGATAACAACTAACGGCAAACCGCTTTGAAACAATTCAGCCGTAACGATCTGGCCCATTTGCCCATGCCCGCAAATAACATAATGATTCGTGAAATTTTTAAGTTTTTTCCGCACTTTTCGCCTCCGATAAAGCTCAAGTGTACTGCCGTCCAGAAACATATTGCCGAGAAGAGCAGCCGTGGCAGCCACCAGGCCGAAACCGAAAATTATCAGGAAAATGGCAAAAATACGTCCGCCTTCGCTCAGTTGGAATGGCGCCACGGTAGTAAGCGTGCCGATGGTCAAATACAGGGCTTCGACCGGGGTTCTTTCTTCCACGACCATATAGCCGCCCATGCCTAACAGAAAAAGGCAGACCAGGGAAAACAATAACAGAGCGACATACCTGTTTCTATTTGAAGAAAAAAAATGTTTCATAGCCCGGAATCATCACAATTATCTCACAGATTGAATAATCTGATATAAAATAGGCTATGAAATCTTTTGGTGCAATAAAATTCAAAGCCTGACTTGATGAAATGTCGGCATCCTCCAAATGACCCCGATTTTTCACTGTTCGGCCCGCCTGCCGGAATCCTGGTTCATATACCCTGCCCCGATGGCAAACCCTTCTGCCCTTAGCTGATCACGGGCAAAGGCGAGAAGTGAATCCGGGAGCCGGTTTCCGCTGTGGGTCACGGGTGCCGGTTGCCTGCCCGCTTTTTCACCCCAGGCAAAGTGATGATCAATCGCCTTGTTGGCATTTGTAAAGCCGTTTCCAAAGGGCAGGTCGGCCGCCGCATCAAAAACCACCCGGATCACCCGGGAAACTCGATCCGAAAGGACCTGCGCCTCTGCGATGCGGCCCTTGTCAAGACGGTCAATCATTGCAGAGAGCTCTTGGGCAAAGCAATTGGCGGTGCTAAGAAGAAAACCGTCATAGTATCCACCCCCGTCTTTTGCCCATTGCGCATAGTCGCCCTCTGCGCCGCGGACGAGCCAAAGGTTGGAAAGGTCTCTGCCGGAACGAACCACGCGGTCTTTACCGCTGGTGTC
>JAGXLE010000060.1 GCA_018334855.1 Desulfobacterales bacterium
CAGCAGGCACGCCCGTGATCTCTTCGACTACCCCGGGCCTGTAATGCTGAACATAGGACGCAAATTCATCAAAACCCCTGGTCCAGTCACGCACAAACTGCTCGTCATAGAGTTCTTCGCTAATAAGAGCATTGCACATGCCAAGGGCCAGGGCCCCGTCTGTTCCGGGTCGTATGGGAATCCACTGCGCATCGGTGAGCTTTACAGTCTCGGTGCGCCTCGGATCGATCACCACCACTTTGGCCCCGCGCTTGTTTGCCTCAATAATCCTGCGCATATCAACCGGCGGCAGGTCTGTTGCCGGGTTGGTACCCCAGACAACGATCAGCTCGGAGTTTTCAATGTCGTTAAACATTTCATTTAAGATCTTGCCGAACGTGACATGCGGCGAAATCATACCATAGGCCACGTAGCACAGAGCCCCCACGCCCATGGTGTTGGGCGAGCCGAAAGGGAAAAGAACACTGCTGGCAGAAGAGACAAAAACATCTTTGGGCTGGTAAACGTCGCAGTAAGCAAGCTCAAACGTTCCCACTCCTGTGTATATTGCAGTTGCCTCCGCGCCGTAATCTGCCTTGATGGATTTGAACCGCTCTGCGATGGTGTCAAGGGCCTCATCCCAGGAAATCCGCTCAAATTCGTAGGTTCCCCTGGGCCCTTTGCGCTTCATGGGATAGCGCAGCCTGTTTTCTGAATAAAGAATATCAGGGGTGTGCTCGCCGAGCTTGCATAAAATTCCCATCTCGGAATCATCGTCCGGCCGGACCTTTACTATCCGGCCCTGATCATCGTACTGAGCTACAATCCAGCACCCCGCACTGCAGATACCGCAGATGCCGCGTTTTTCATCCGGCGCCGGTTTCTCTGCCATAAAAATTCCGTCCAGGTTGTTTAAAAATTTCTAAAAATCCGGCAACGCAACTATTTTTGCAATCCCCGGGCAAACGGCAGTATTTATCATTAATTATAATCGCAATTTCTCAGTTTGCCACCCGATACATGCAATCCTATGCAATGAATTATCTTTGGAAAAATCAAAGTGTAACGTTTATACACGCCCGCCCCGCAATTGTTCCCAAAGTTCTCTTTGTTTAAAAAATGGCTTTTTAGCGGCATTGAAGAAAATTTCAGATGGTTTCCCTCCAAAGCAGACTAGTTTGCTTTACCTGCTTTTGATCAACTGGTATAGAATCAGGATATGAAAAAGACAAATACAAAAGGTATTTCTATTTTTCTTTGCCTGCTCGTATCAGGCTGCGCTGCGGTGCCCCGGCAGGCACCTTATGATTATGCCCTGGGCGGAAAAATAATTCAGATTGCGGCGCAATACAGGGGGACGCCCTACAAGCCCGGCGGCGCCGGGCCGGAGGGGTTTGACTGTTCGGGGTTTGCGAAATATGTTTTTAAGAAAGCGGGCATTGAAATTCCCAGGACGGTAAGAGGCCAGTATAAATCCGGCCACAGCGTCTCAGTATCGAATATGAAAAAAGGCCACCTGGTCTTTTTTTCAACGAAAAAACTCGGGGCAAGTCCTTTTTCCCCCAGCCACGTCGGAATTTATATCGGCGATGAAAAGTTTATCCACGCTCCCTCGAGCGGTGGCAGGGTACGTTTTGATTCTTTGGATGATAATTATTGGAAAAGCCGCTTTAAGGGGGCAAAGGATCTGACAGGGAGTTGACACAGCAGCAACAGGACTTCTTGCTGCTTTCCGAAAATGTTTATCAGCCGGCAAAGGAGGCAGGTATGGGCGATTTATGGTTTGGGCTTGAGGACAGAGTTTTCGTGGTAACAGGCGGCAGCCGGGGTATCGGCCTGGAAATAGCCCGCGAACTTTTAAGACAGAAGGCAAAGGTGGTTATATGCGCCAGAAAGCAGGATGGACTTGAAAGCGCCAAAAACGAGCTTCAGGGCGGAGACTCGCTTTTGGCGCTGCAGGCTCATGTGGCAAAAGAAGAAGATGTTAACCGTTTGTTTGACGCCGCAGTTGAAAAGTTCGGCAGGATTGATGCCCTGGTAAACAACGTGGGAATGAACCTGCCCACGGGCGCGCTTGTTGAAACCGAACTCGGCATGTGGCAAAAAATAATAGACTCCAACCTTACAGGCACATATCTTTGTTGCCGCAGGGCGGGAAAGATAATGCGGGAGCAGAAAACAGGCAGGATAGTAAGCGTTACCTCCACTGCCGCTCACAGGGCTTCTCCTGGTATGAACATATACGGTATTGCCAAGGCGGGCACAGAGATGATGACAAAAAATCTGGCTTCCGAGCTGGCACCCGACAATATCTGTGTAAATGCAGTTGCTCCGACAATGGTTAAGACCGGATTCAGCGAGCCCTTCTGGTCCAACAGCGAGATTTATGACATGGTAGTTAAAAACATTCCCCTGGGCAGGATCGCCGAGCCTGAAGACGTGGTAAAGGTGGTCCTTTTTCTTGCCTCTGACGGGGCCTCATTTATCACCGGGCAGACAATCGTGGTGGACGGAGGTTCAGCGGTGATATGAAAGGGATTTAAGCCGTAAAGAATAACTGATGAAGCAGTTTTCTTGCCGGATGAAGGGCGTTTTTCCCGATTTCTTCAAAACAGATTCGGCCCTTGGTTAAGGAAGCCTTGCGGGAGACCTGATGACAATCATCAGCGGAAAAGACATAACTGTTCTGGCGGGAGATATAGGCGGGACCAAGACAGAGCTGGCCCTATATTCATCCCGAAGCGGACTGCGCCGGCCCCTGTCAAAAAAAACTTTCCCGAGCAAGGATTATCCGGGCCTTGAAGCAATTATACGAAAATTTCTATCACATCACAAAATCCGTATTGACCGGGCGGCCTTCGGCGTTGCCGGGCCGGTTTCAGGCGGACGGGCGCAAATCACCAATCTGCCCTGGGTTATGGAAGAAGCCGCACTTGCCGAAACCCTCGGGGTTCAATCCGTCTTCCTGCTAAATGACATAACGGCTTTTGCAAACGCCATTGCCGTGCTTGGTGAAAACGACCTGCACGTAGTCAACGAGAAAATCCCGGCGGCAGGAGGGACCATGGCAGTTGTGGCGCCGGGCACAGGCCTTGGAGAGGCATTTCTTGTTTGGGACGGAACCGGCTACCGGGCTTTTGCCTCTGAAGGCGGGCATGCCGATTTTGCACCCGCAGGCCCGGAGCAATCCGACCTGCTCGAATACCTGGCCGGCCGTTTCGGCCATGTCAGCTATGAGCGCGTCTGTTCCGGCATAGGCCTGATCAATATTTACGAATATTTCAAACATATCGGGCACACGGATAATCCGGATTGCCCGGCCGGACAAATTCCCGCCGGACAGGATGCGGTGCCCCATATTATCAGGAGCGCATTGGACAAAAACCGGCCGTGCGAACTTTGCCGGAAAACCCTTGAGGTGCTTGTCTCTGTTCTGGGGGCTGAGGCCGGAAACATGGCGCTAAAGACCATGGCCACCGGCGGCGTCTATCTTGGCGGAGGGATACCGCCCCGCATTTTGTCACTACTGGAAACCGGGAGCTTTTTGAACGCTTTTGTGAGCAAGGGCCGGATGACGGAACTTATGAAAAAAATACCGGTTTACGTGATTTTGCACTCCGAGGCGGCGCTGCTGGGTGCTGCGCACCACGCAATGACAACCCCCTGGACAGAATAGCAAACAACAGCCGGCCTCCCTTTTGTTCCGGAAACATCCCCCCAATGGCTCATTGATATGAAGGCAAATAAAATAAAATCTTAAAAGTTTATTGCAGCACAAAGGTCTTTCTGGTATTTGCTGCTCAGTATATAGCCTGCTGGACAATAAAGGTAATTTTAAAGTTCAATTTTTTAACGTCAATACAGTTTTTTTTCTGATAAGACGGTTTAACCGGCCTGAATTCAAGAACTTTAGATTAACAGAATATAATAATATAATAACTTAAACATCTTATTTTGAATAAAAGGAGAAAAAGTAGATGGCACAGCAAATTGCAGATCGGCGGGATGTGGATTTTGTTCTCCACGAGCAGTTCAAGGTGGGCGATTTCAGCAAGCATGAAAAATATGCAGAGTTTAACAAAAAGACGATAGACCTTATCATATCCGAAGCCAGAAATCTTGCGGTCAAGGTTATCCTGCCCACCAGAAAAGAAGGCGATGAGCAGGGATGCACTTTTGAATCGGGCACGGTCAAGGTCCCCGAATCCTTCCACCAGGCTTTCAAGCTTTTCAGGGAAGGCGAATGGCTTGCCATGCCTGAAGACCCCGAATACGGCGGTCAGGGATTACCGTATACGATCGCCATGGCTGCCTCGGAATATTTCAACGGGGCAAACTATGCTTTTATGATGTATGCAGGCCTGACACACGGGGCCGGCAACCTGATTTACACGTTCGGGACGGAAAAGCAGAAAGAGCTGTTTCTGAAAAAAATGTATACCGGCCAATGGGGCGGTACAATGCTTCTTACCGAGCCCAATGCAGGCTCTGACGTGGGCGCCCTGGAAACAACGGCGGTCCCCAACGGCGACGGCACCTATTCCATCTCCGGACAAAAGATTTTTATTTCGAGCGGCGAGCATGATCTTTGCGAAAATATCGTGCATCCTGTGCTTGCCAGAATAGAAGGCGCACCTGCCGGCACCAAGGGAATTTCGCTGTTTCTGGTGCCAAAGTACCGGGTAAATGACGACGGAAGCCTCGGAGAGTTCAATGATGTGGTATGCGCTGGGATTGAAGAAAAAATGGGTATTCACGGAAACGCAACCAGTGTATTGAACCTTGGCGAAAAAGGCAACTGCATAGGAACCCTGCTGGGCGAGGAAAACAAGGGAATGCGGGCCATGTTCCAGATGATGAACGGGGCGCGCCTTGACGTCGGACTTCAGGGATTTTCATGTGCAACCACCTCCTATATTGAAGCGGTCAATTATGCAAAAGAGCGCATCCAGGGACGACATATTACAAAAATGGGCGACAAGGAAGCTCCGGGTGTCCCGATTATCCAGCACCCGGATGTCCGGCGCATGCTGCTTACCATGAAAGCATATGTCGAAGGCATCAGAAGCCTTCTCTACTATGTAGCCTATTGCGAGGACCAGACTATTCTTTCCGATTCCGAGCAGGACAAGGAAAAATACCAAAATCTTGTTGAACTGCTTATTCCCATAACCAAAGGATATGTAACTGACCGGGCCTTTGATATGTGCAGCTTCGGCATGCAGATTTTCGGCGGCTACGGCTATACAAAGGACTATCCCCAGGAGCAGCTTCTGCGGGACTGCAAAATCACCCAGATTTATGAGGGCACCAACGGCATCCAGGCAATGGATCTTCTCGGGCGAAAGCTTGGAATGAAAAAAGGCCAGCTGGTCATGGACATAATGGAGGAAATCTCAAAAACTGTAAAACAGGCAAAAGACACGGAAGGCCTTGAAGAGCATGCCGCAAGAGTTGAAGAGGCTCTTAACAAGATGGGCGAAGTTGCCATGCATCTTGGCAAAACCGCCATGTCGGAAAAGATCGTGGAGGCGTTTCTTTATGCTTATCCGCTCATGGAGGTATTCGGCGACGTGATGCTGTCATGGATGCTGCTGTGGCGGTCCGTACTTGCCAAACAGGCGCTGCCCAAGGCCAAGAAAAAAGACATTGCCTTCTATGAAGGCCAGGTCAAGACCATGGAGTTTTTTGTCTACACCGTTCTGCCGACAACACTGGGGAAAATGAATGCGATCCTTACGACCAATGCTTCGGCCGTGGAAATCGATGAAGCCTCCTTTATAGGATAATGTACGGACTGCCGGGTTATGCGGGAAAAGAAGAATATTTACATAGCGCCATCCGAATCGGCAATCCCCGTGGTAATACGCTTTGCAGCCTACACGCTTGCAATATTTATTATAACAGCCTCGCTTACTCCCCTGGCTGAGTATAAGGATATTTATTTCATATTTACTGAACACGGGCCTGTAGAATGGCTGCAGCTCGGCCTGCTTGTGGCTGCAAGCGTATTATTTTTTTCAGGGTTTTTCAGCCTTCCCGCATTCAGGGAATTATTTCTGATTTTGGCTTCTGTTTCCTCCTTTGCCGCTATGCGGGAGCTGGATTCAGTGCTGGACAAGGCAATTCCCTGGATAGGCTGGAAAGTAGCGTTTGCACTCCTTTTGTTTGCAGCGGCTCTGGCCTGGAAAAAAAAGGATAAAGTCAAGCGCCAGCTCGGGCATTACCTTTCTTCACCTGCATTTGTCGTATTGTGGGCAGGCTTTATAGTGGCCGTGCCGATCGCCCAGCTACTTGGACACGCCGCATTTTTGGAATCATTGATGGGCGAGAACTATATGAGAGCCTACAAACGCGTAATCGAGGAAAGCGGAGAACTACTGGGCTACCTGCTGCTCCTGGAAGGAAGTATAGAATCACTGGTGTTGATTAAAAAGCTACAGATTCGCAAACTGCCGGCAGAAGAATAAGTTGATAATCACCAGCCGTCGGAAGCCAGATACGGCCCGAAATGAAAAAGTGGCTGAAAAATTTGAAATAACAGGGGAGCCGGAATATGGAGAATGAAACCGCCAGGGAATCGATTGACACCCCGCTGACAATAAAAATCGGCAGGGAAGAGCTGGTCATAAGGCGGCGCTATGAAGTGCTAAGCATCATAAACGACTTTCTTATCGGCACCGAGTTTCTCGTGGGCAGCGCCCTGTTTCTGTTCCCTGCTAAAGAGGCGGCCGGGGTTTGGATGTTTATCATAGGAAGCTTCCAGTTACTGATCCGCCCGACTATCCGGCTTGCCGGCAGCATCCACTTAAAGCGCATACCCCAGAGCCGCTGGGAGAGCTAAGAAAAAACGCCTTTCAGCCAAACGCTTTCCGGCCCAGCGCGCCGGCAGCAAATTGCGTCCCATTGCGCGCGGCCAGCCGCGCAATCGGAACTGCCCTGCCCCGCCTTGACTTTCGGCATGCGCATTGTTACCTATATGTAAATGAGAGCGTATTTCCCATTCATTGCAAAGTTCCTTTTTCCGGTCCTGTTGTGCGCCGCACTTTTCCCGGCCGCCTGCGATCAGGACGAAGCGAGCCGGAAGGTTGATTTAAGCAAGCGCAAGCAGATCCAGACCCAAAGGGAGCTCGATTCCCTGACCTATGCGTGTCTGCCCCAGTACTCCCACAGGGTGTCCTATACCAGGCACCACCGGCTGGTGGCATATCTTTCTGAAAAAACCGAACTGCCCATCCGCCAGATCTTTCCGGACACCTTTGAACAACATGTGAAGATGGTGGGCGCGGGAAAGATTGACATTTCCTTTTCCAACCCGCTGGTCTACACCCGGATTGCAGACCAGTACCAGGCACGCGCTTTTGCGCGCATTGTGGAAAAAAACGGCTCGCCCACATTCAGGGGCCAGATTATATGCCGGGCCGACAATAAGGCCATTGAAAACATCCAGGACTGCAAAAACAAGGACTGGATGGCCGTGGCCCCGACCTCTGCGGCCGGATACCTGTTTGTCCTGAATCACTTTCTCAAGCACGGCATCTCCAGGCAGGAATTCCGGAGCATCAGGTTTGCACAGGGCCCCGGCGGCAAGCAGGAAAACGTGGTCCAGGCCGTCTACCTGGGGGAAGCCGATATCGGCTCCATCCGGGAAGGCACCCTGGAACTGGTCAAAGACCGGGTGGACCTGGATGCCATCCGCGTACTGGACAACACA
>JAGXLE010000061.1 GCA_018334855.1 Desulfobacterales bacterium
TATCAGCTTCGGATCGCGAAAGAATCTCTTCGACTTCCTCCATGTATTTCTCCCGGGAATTTTTTGCCGGGTTATAAATCCGTACCCAGTCCTTATTTCCCAGGATATTGACCGTGCCGTCGCCGAAATGCAGGTCTATATCCAAAACCAGCGCGGTTTCAATCAGTTTTTCCTGCTTTAGAGTCAGCAGTGCCACGGCCATGTTGTTAAAAAAACAGAAACCCCAGGCACTGTCGGCTGATGCGTGATGGCCCGGCGGCCGGATAAGGGCAAAGGCCGGCTCCTTCATCCCGGATCGGGCGGCCTGGATCGCTCCCCCGGCAGCCAGCGCGGCAATGTCATATAAGCCGTCTTTTTTGATATCGCTTATATGGATATCAGTGTGGGCCAGCCTGATCTGATCCTCGTCGGCCGCCTCTGCCTGGACCATCTCTGCATGCGAAGGAAGCGCATCCACGATGGCTTCAATGCGTCCGGGAGCAGAGGCCGGGTCAGAAGTATACACCCGGTAAAATGCTTCGTTAAAAATGACCTTCATTACAGCCTCTTTTATAAATAACTCTTTAGCCATGTTTATTTTTCCCCAAAATGTCATTTTTGGCAAGATAAATCATATCTTTTTGAAAAGCACCGGCTGTGTTTGCCGGATCGTCGGTCATTACCACGTCGGCCCCGGCATTTAGTGCGTAAGAGACCTCATCGGGAAAATTGCACGAATAAACCGCGATCCGCTGGTCTCTGGCATGACACTTTCGGCAGAATTGCCGGGAAAGTTTTCGCAGGGGCAGGCAGTATCCCCACAGCATACCGTGGATGGTTTCATTTTGCTTTTCAGGATTGAGCGGCTTTTTAACGTTTAGCATATATTTGAGCTGAGGGGCCAGTTGCCACGCTTCTGCGATCATGTCCGTATCAAAGCCGAGGATAAATATTTCTTTTAGCAGATGTTCCGGCACCTTAAAAGTTATCAGCCGCGTTACTTCGCGGCAGAGCCGGCTGCAGTACTTAGACGGCTCCTGTATGCCCGAACCTGATTTAAGCTCGATCATCATTGCACCACGGCCTGCATATTTGTGTAGCATGGATTCCAGGGTCATAATGCCCTGGCCCCGGAATGCCTCGGAATGCCACGCCCCGTAATCGAATTCCTGCAGCACGGCAAAAGGGTAATCTGGCACAGATCCTTTTTTTCCGGTTATCCGCTTAAGCGTATCGTCATGGAAAACCACGGGCACGTTATCGGCGGTCATTTGCACGTCTAATTCCACGCCGTCGACTTCATGGGAAAATGCTGCGTCAAACGCGGCCTCAACGTTTTCCGGGGCTTCAGCCATTGCCCCCCGGTGGGCGATCAGCCAGGGTAAATTCCGCATTGGTATCCGGCCCGCATTCGTATCCGGAAAAAAAGATATGATTGATATTCTTTCGAGCCCTGTAATTAATACAACCTCAATTTAGGTACAATATAGCTGAAATTTAAGAATACCTCAAGCAATGGAGCTATTCATGCAGGATAAGGCCTGCCGGCAGGGATTCTCCAAACATGGAGGTTTCTTCCGCCTTTTCAAACGGGGCCACGGTTTTAACCACCCGGGCCTGTTTTTCCATTCCACGGCTTTCAAGCCATTCAATAACCCGGCCCATAACCTCCTCATCAAGATCCCTTGACCTGTCCCCGGTTTTCCGGCAGATCCTGGCAAGGGCGTCGGCGGCTGCAGCGGGATTTTTCCACTGCTGCTCCATCAGGAAATCCGCCCATTGCGCGGCTTTGTCAGGCGGTACCACCCTGTCCACCGGTCCGTAAAGAAGCTCTCTTGCCCCGATTCTCGACAAGGCCCAGAATTGCTGCGGTTTCGATCTTTTCGGGGTTATTTCGGAGACAAGGGCGTCTCCCCACGCGGCCTTTTCCCCTGAAGCAAACAGCTCCATGTTGGCAAGGGCCATCCACATCTCCAGGCGCTCCTGGGGCGGCACCTTGACCTTTACCCCTTTTTTCGGCCTCAGCAACTGGCGGAGATCCTGGGCAAACTGCCGCTGCTGGCCGGCAGTGAGTCCTCCGGCTACCCTGCGCCACAAAATCCACCATTCAGCCAGGGCCTGCTGGTTTTTTTTGAAAATCACCCCGGTTTTATAAATTTTCCAGAGGCTTTTAATTCGCCGGCTGTCAAGCCCGTCCCCGAAGCCCGGACGGAGACAGAAGCCTGTCAGATTTAACCATCTGTGTTCATGGCCGGGGGAAAACTTTCGGCGATCCACCCGCTCGAGCAGCGCATCGGCAATATTTCGCAGAAAAGAAAGAGGCCAGTCGTCCCGGGAGCGGCCGATAATGTCTGAAATCGTTTTTACAAGAGCCGAAAGAGCACTTTCCGGGGCATCGGGCGAAAAGGCACTGTCCACTGCAGAAATCGCCTCCTGAACTATGTTGCTGTCAAATACTTCTGTTTCGCTTACCCCGGGCTGATGCTCGATCTGTCTTAGCTGGAAACGCAGCTGCCACCTGTGGTCAGTGGAAAGAGACCTGCACCAGAGTTCAAGAACCCCGGTTTCGGTGTATTCTGCCTCCACCTGGATGGGAATGGCGGTCTGCACACCCTTGCGCCCGAACTGTATTACGGTCTGGATCGGCGGCAGCCGGGTCATTGTCTCATCCACGGTAACAAGATCGCCGGTTCTGTCCCCTGATCGATAGCTGGAACTAAACAAATCAAAGCTGACAGGCCGGTTGGCAAGAACCTCGAACCTGCGGTCCGTCAAAGCAATCCTGGAGCCTTCTTCTATGCCCCGCTCCACGACGCAGACAGCTTGTTTACTCTGTTGATCGCTGCTGTGCGGGCTCTCAATACCCAGGTAATAGGAACGGGGGCTGCCGCTGCCCACCCGCACCCCCCTGCCGAATTTTACAAGCCCGTAATAGGAAGCTCCGAGTGCAACAGCAACGTCAAGATTTCTGTTTTCAAGCACCCTGGGACGGTTTTCATCGTCTTGATTAAACCAGCCGCGTACAGCCTCACGGATTCGCTCCCTGACAGCCCAGGCTTTCAGGCTTCCGCCGTTAAACAGAATAAGGTCGGGAAAAGGGCTTCTTGAGCCGAGAAAGTTTTCAACATCCGCCCAGTGCTTTTCCAGAAACAGACCGAGATGCCGGGTAATTGCAGAATCAGGCTCGTATGGAAGGCCGAATCCGGAAACGCCGTGACTCTGGCCGGCAGGCTGTTTTTTCTCAACACGGTCTGCGGGCGGAAAGAATTGCTCGAGCACTATCTGCTCAAGGGTGCTTTTCTCTATTTCCGCGGTCAGGGTCCCTCCTATCAGTTTGCTCCCCTCGCCCATCATGGTAATGGTTTCACGCTCCTTGCCCTGGCTGAGTATATTTTCCTTGGCCTGGCGGCACAGATAGCAGAGAGTTTTCCACCGATCCGCGGTCAGGTTGGCGCCCTTGCCGAACTGTTTTTCCACGTGCCCGGCAAGCGCTTGGTCAATATTGTCTCCGCCGAGAATCAGGTGATCGCCGACGGCGATTCTTTCAAACCTGGGCGTTGCCTCTGTCTCCTGAAGTGTAATCAGGGTGAAGTCGGTAGTTCCGCCTCCAACGTCGCAAACCAGCACCAACTCGCCGGGGGCGATAAAATCCCGCCAGTTGTTTTCATGCTGTATCAGCCAGGAGTAAAAGGCGGCAAGCGGTTCCTCAAGGAGTATCACGTCATAGAGACCCGCCGTTTTTGCAGCTTCCAGTGTAAGGTCCCGTGCTACTTCGTCAAACGATGCGGGCACTGTAATGATCAGGTATTGGTTTTCAAAATACAGGTCTTCATCAGTCTGATCATGGTTCCATGCGCTGCGGATATGTCTGAGATATTCCGCGGTGGCCTCCACAGGCGAAAGTTTCTCCACACCCTCGCCCGCGCCCCACGGAAGAATTTTCGCACGGCGGTCCGCCCGTCCGTGACAAAGCCAGCTCTTGGCAGAAGAAACAAGACGATTCGGCACTTTCGCCCCGTGATCCCTCGCAAATGTGCCTACAACACGGGACGGTATTTCATTGCCGTCCCAGGGCAGCCGGATTGTTTCCGGATCCACGTCGTACTTGCCGGGCAGATAACAGAAGGAAGGCAGAACCTGCATTTCCGTGATTTCTCCGGCCCCTGTCAGCTGCGGAATCTCAAAAAGACGGATGCCCTTGTCATTTCCGGGCTCTATCCTCAGATCCACAACTGAGACCGCAGAATTGGTGGTTCCAAGGTCTATCCCGATAATAAAAGCAGGTTCAGTCACAGATGTCTCCTGAAAAATGCGGATAAATATTCGGTATCATATATTTCTCTATGAAACTTCGACTTCAGCGGGCGCAATTATCCGCGGATCGCTTCGGCCCGAAAGAACCGGAAGTTCAAGCCTGCCTGCCCGCCACCCCCTGTGACGCAATATGCCTGTAAAGGGAGGCTCTCCGGTGACATTGCCGGTAAGTTTTATCGAAGAGGGATCAAAATCCGCTGCCACGGTTACCTGCTGACCTTCCTCCTTGTCGATAATTCCTCTCGGTGCAAAGTGTTTTTCAATGGTTTCCGAACAGTTTTCGTGGATGCTTCGCACCGCCGCCCCGATCTGTGCATCGCCGTAAGCGCTCAGGTCTTCCTTTAAAAAATCGACTAGCCGTCCCTGGCGCTGCAGAACAGAGAGCAGGTGCAGATAATAACGGTGGTTTTGTTCCTGAATCTCCTTTTTGGAAACAGAGGGTTTTTTGGGCTCATGCTCTTTTTGTTCATCCCGGGTTTCTTTTTTTTCGGCCGATTTTGTATTCGCGCCCGATTTGCGCATCACACGCCTGAAGCTCGCCCGCAGGACCGCCCATTGAACCAGGGCCATTAAAATAAATACTGCTGCTGTCAAAGGGAAAAACAGTGCCTTGATCCTGGCAAAAACCGGCATCATCTCACGGGCCCATGCCCCGAGTTCAGGATTCTGCAAAGCCGCACCCATAAGCTCTGAAAAGGTATCGCCTGAAAATACATGAGCGGCACCAAAATATACTGCCGCGTCAAAGATTCCCAGAAAAACAAGATTTATCACCAGCAACCATAACAGGCAGCGATATGAAAACGAATTAATCAGGTTCATTTTATTCCATCTCCAGAGAGATTATGGTTTTTTTCAGATTTTGCCGCAGCAAAGCGGCTTTAAAAAATAATCCTATATAATGAACCAGTTTTGCAGATAGTGTCAAGAACCTTTTTCTTCTGCAAATACCTGCCGGCACTGGATCACAGCAGGGGGCCGGGGCGTCGTTTTTCCCTTGATAGGCCTGATAGGCAATGATATTGTACTCTCAATTTAAAATTAAATACGGGTGAACAGGGACATGTATATTGTAAGAGATATATTTGATTTTGAAACAGGCTGGCTGGCAAAAAGCCCATGCAAGGAATGCAGCAGAATAAATGAACTTCCGGAGTGTTCAGACGAATGCAGGGTGCTCGACCAGATTCGTATTCTGCTTGCCAGGGGCGTATCATGTACCGGCAATCATCACTTTACAGAACCTTAAACAAAAGAGCCTGTTTGATTAATAACAGGACTTAAATTAACAGGGTCTTTACCTATTGTCCATCCCGTCCTGGATGGGCACTACCTAAAAAATCCCGGCTGTTTGAAGCCGGGATTTTTTAGGTCATTCGGGGCAGCACCTATTTCCCTCTTTCTGTTGGCCCGGTGTAAAACAGGCCTCCTTTTTTTTGGCGCTAATCCGAGGGAGGAGAAAAAGTTATCATATCCGAGAGGCTCTCCATTGTCTCGGGTCCCACCCCTTTTACCTGCTGCAGGTCCTTTCCGCTTGAAAAACTGCCGTTTTCATTGCGGTAATCCACTATGCGCTGGGATATAACCGGTCCAATCCCTTTCAGCGCGGTAAGCTGTTTTGCTGTTGCAGTATTTATATTTATTTTGTCCTGTGCACCGGCTTGCATAAAAACGCCTGAAATTACAACAAGCAAAACCCCGATAAAAATCAAACGAATACTTTTTTTCATTTTAGTCATAGCCGACCTCTTATCTTATAGTTTACGATTTGTTAACCGCCGCCCCGCATACTCAAGATTAAAAAGTTATAAATTAAGCAAAATAGGTATACTATTATATGTATATAAACTTTAAATAATGTCAATAATTTTTTTATTATTATAATCTTATTAACGATTTTAGTGTAATAAAAAAACGTTTAAAAGGGATTGACACATCTTTTCCCCTGAAACAGAAGAAAAAATGGACTGCCAAAAATTTTCTGATCATGCTATGTAAGTATGGAGCTAATCAGGAAGGGGCTGCACAGAAAAGGGGCCGAGACCCGGGGCCTGTTGACCGGCCCGGCAGATTATAGTTTACAATCATTCGGCAGAACTGGTATGGATTATTTTTATTGTACAAAATAAGCCGGGCAGGTTTCACTACCTATGAAAATCGCTGTTATTTCTGATATACACGGAAACGCCGCGGCATTTCGGAAAGTGCTTGAAAATATCGAACATGCGGGCGTATCTGCTGTTTACTGCCTTGGCGACAATATCGGATACGGCCCTGAGCCCGAGGCTGTTATCCGGAAACTTCGCGAATATGAAATACCCTCGATTATCGGCAATCACGAACTGGCAGTAAACGACCCGATTTTTCTCGACTGGTTCAATCCCATCGCCAGGATTTCGCTTGAAAAAACCGAAGCGTTTCTCTCCTCTGAGACCCTTGACTACATTGCCGGACTCCCGTTTTTTCGAATAGAGCACAATTGCTGGTTTGTACACGGTTTCCCGCCGGATTCGCCAACTCAATACCTGTTTGAGGCAACGGAGAACAGCCTGGCCCGAACCCTGGCCGGCTTGGAAGAAAAAATCTGTTTCGTGGGACACACTCACGAACTTATGCTTGTGAGCCATGACGGTGAAAAAATCACAAAGCGCCCGCTTACAAGGGAAACAGTGGCGCTGGAGACCGGTGGCCGCTACATTGTCAACGTGGGCAGTGTGGGCCAGCCAAGGGACGGAAACAATAACGCAAAATACGTTATTTATGACGACCAGGCCCTTGAACTGGAAGTAAGGTTTGTAGAGTATAATATTACCGAAACCATCAGCAAAATATACCAGGCAGGCCTGCCGGAGCAGCATGCCTGGCGCCTGATGTAAAAGATTTATATACGTCAGCCGTTTACCTGCTTATCAACAGCTTGTCTCCTGGATGAATAACCGAATCCCTGTTCAGATCGTTGATTTTAAGAAGAGTCTCCAGCTTGATCCCGTTATCCCTGGCTATTGAATAAAGGGTGTCGTTTTTCCGGACCGTATAATACTTCTTTTCGGGTTTCTTGGTCTCGATATCGCCGGTTTTGCCCTTTTCTGATTCGGTCCCGGCCCGGGCCTGCTGTTGTTTTTCAGTCTCTGTCGTGCCGCCGGCCGTCTTTTTTCCTTGCTGCTGATACTGCTTTTCCAGCTTGGCCAGCCTGGCTTCCAGATCCTTTTGCATTGCTACCAGCTGGTTGACCTTCTCGGTGTTTTCAACAATGCGTTTTGCCAGTTCGGAAAGCCGTTTCATGACCTGTTCATGATTGTCCTCCATTCGGGAGTCCATATCGTCCAGAGTGGATTCCAGGCTCTCTAAAGCTCCCGGCTTTAAAGCTATCTCACGCTGCGAAACGGGGTTGGCCCG
>JAGXLE010000062.1 GCA_018334855.1 Desulfobacterales bacterium
ATTTCAATCAGTAAAATCCTTTTTTTGCGCTCTAACGAAATTGCACTTCGTTGCCCTGACGGCGGTGCGGAAAAGGGGGTTTCCGAGCGGAAATTGAGGCTCCGGGAGGCTCCTGGAGCGAGGAAACTCCTTTTTCGCGCCGCCGATCAGCCAATGTGCTTACGGATTTCCTTTCTGCAAAAATTCCGCCCCGGTAGAATAAACAGCGTTTTATGAGACTGTCAATTTCCCTCATTGGAAAACCAGAAATCGTTTGCAGAAACCGGGTCATAATATTTCCACTTTCCGTTAACTGGAACTTTCGGAGAGTAATCAAGCTCTGTTTTGCCGCATCGGATCAGCCTGTCACATGCAAGCATCCATCCCAGCACTGTGCCGTGCTTATTTATGGCCGCCTGCGCGTAATTGGAACACGACGGGTGCATGGGACATTGGCCGGTTCGTACAGCGTTTAAATGATCCAGCGGCCCCTGGTAGACCTTTATGAGCAGATTCAGGGGCCCTTCGGCTCCGGCCTGTCCGTTTGCATGCGGCCCGGCCGCGCATCCCGTCCCTGTAACCAGGACCATGCACAGCAGAACCGCCGCCTTAATTCTGCCCGGTTTTCTGCTTATATATATTTTTATCATATAATACGCCTTAACGCAAAAATCGAGCATAAATTTGTCCTCAAAGATGTTCTCTCATCACTGTCTTCGCCGCTTTGAAATCAGCGGATCTACTGCCAGGGAAATGAAAAATCCTGCTGCAGCCACCAGGATGATGCTGGCACCGGAAGTGAGATCGAAAATAAAGGCAATCCACAGCCCGGCAATGTTAAATACCGCTGAAAGAAGCACTGCAACGGCCATCATCATGCCAAGCGATCCGGCGTATTTTTCCGCAATATAGGGCGGAATTGAGAGCAGGGCGATCACCAGGATAAGACCCACCACCCGGATGATAAAAACAATGGAGACCGCCACCAGGGCCATGAACACAAAGTAGAGGGCTCGCACCGGAACACCCCGCAGCTTGGCAAATTCCACGTCGTAGGAAATGGCTATCAGGTCCCGGTAAAAATACAGCGTCAGGGCCAGGGCGGCCGCGCCCATGCCGAGCATCCACAAGATGTCTGCCGCCGGCACCGCCAGTATGCTGCCGAACAGGTAGCTCATCAGATCTGCGTGATAGCCCGGGGTCAGATCTGTGAGAATTATGCCTATGGCCATTCCGGTCGCCCATAATACCCCTATAAAGGTATCTGAGCGCTGGGCTGCCCTGAGGGTGACAGCGGTCATTAGCAGGGCCGCCGCCAGTGAGAATCCCATGGTTCCGATAATATATGGAATGCCTAAAAAAAGGGCCAGGCCTATGCCTCCGTATGCAGCGTGTGCAATACCGCCGGCAAGAAAAACCATCCGGTTGACGACCACGAAAGAACCTGTCACACCGCAGATAAGGCTGGCAAAAAGACCGGCAAACAGGGCGTTTCGCATAAATTCGAATTGCAGGGCTTCAATCATGAGCCATCCTCGTGCACCTTGAGAACCCGGTGGGGCTGGCCGTGGGCTATTAGCTCGACCGGGCACTGGTAACCCAAATCGAGCATATCCTGGGTGATTTCGCCTTTATCGTGGTAATAAAGCTGCCTGTTGACACATGCCACCGCGGTCGCATTCGAATACATGACCATGAGGTCGTGGCTTACCACTACAATGGTCCTGGTGCGGTTCAGATCCTTTAAGAGATTATATAATTCGGCGCGGCCGCCCGTGTCCACGCTGGCCGTTGGTTCGTCTAATACCAGGATATCCGGGTCTATTGTAAGTGCCCTTGCGATAAACACCCGTTCTCTCTGGCCTCCTGACAAATCGTCAATTTTGTGGTTTTCATATTTCCTCATGCCCATGATTTCAAGTGCCCGGGCTGCGGCCTCACGGTCCGAACCGCCGATGCGGGCTCTCCTGTGGTGGCGAAGCCTGCCCATTAAAACCACCTCGAAAACGGAAATGGGAAATCCCTTGTTTACGAGAACATCCTGGGGCACGTAGCCGAAGCAGTAAGAGACCTTTGCCGGGGGCTTGTTAAAAACCCGTACCTGCCCGGCATCCGGCTTTAGAAGACCGAGCATAAGTTTTATAAGGGTGGACTTGCCGCCGCCGTTGGGACCGATAATCGCCAGGAACTCCCTGTCTGCCACATCGAAAGTAACGTTTTCAAGCACTGGAACGCTGTTATAGGAAAAGTAAAGATTTTTGACTGAAATCACCGGTTCGTCCATGGCGGTCTACCTCGCGGCCCTGCTGATTTTACGGGCGACTTCAAGCAGATTTTTTTGCCAGTCTTCGGCCAGCGGATCCGCGGTTACCGTGGTGCCGTCAATTTCCCGGGCTATCATTTCGGCTGTCCGGCCGGAGATCTGGGGCTGGACCAGCACGGTTTTTATGTCTTTTTGCCGTGCAAGTTCTATTAGTCTCCTGATTTTGCCCGCTTTTGGAGATTTTCCGGCCGCTTCCACCGCTATCTGCTTTAATCCGTAAGCATCCGCAAAATATCCCCAGGAAGGATGAAGCACTATAAACTCTTTTGTCTCTTCAGCGGGCGGAAAAAAGCTGCGCAGTTTAGTGTCGAGTTCGGCAAGTTCCGCGATGAATTCGTTGTAGCCGCTTTTATATATCTGCGCATGCTTCGGATCAGCTTCAATAAGGCCAGTCAATATGTGCCTGGCCTGTATCATGACCAGGGGGGATGAAAGCCATATATGGGGGTCGCTTCCGTCGCGAGAATGCATTGAATCACCTGACCTGTCAATGGGCTGCTTTTCTATCCAGTTATCGGTGTAAACGACCTTGATCCCAGGATTTGCTCCCCTGATTTTTTTCATCCAGGCCTTCTCAAAAGGGACTCCGATAGCAAAGTAGATATCGCATTCTGCCAGGGCGGCCATTTGGGAGGCGGATGGCTCGTATGTGGCCGGGTGTGCGCCAGGTGAGACCATGGTCCTGATATCAGCGCGGTTGCCGGCTATTTCTTTGACAAAATATTTCTGGGGAGGAATGCTTACAAACACGTTTAACCGGGTTCCGCTGTTTTCAGCTTTTACCTGCACGGCGGCTGCAAGGAGCAAGACAATGGCAACAGCGGTATAAAAACGTTTCATTTGAGTCTTTCTCCTGTGTCAGTACTAACCGGGGTTGTTTGTGATAAAGGAATATTTTCTGATACCTTCCAGGATTCCTCCGGCACACTGTTTCTTGGAAAAATAGATTTTGTTGACTCCCTTGAGATTTTCGAGTTCCGGGCTGTAGTTGCCCACAACCACGCTCAGTTGTTCTCCCCGGAGCATCTCTTCGTCATTTCCCGAATCTCCGCTTACCAGAAAGCGCTGCAGGGGCAGTTCCCATTTATAGCTCAGGTACCGGATCGCCTTGCCCTTGGATGCGCGGTAGGGGATTATGTCAAGGTATCTTTCATGGGAATATATAAGCGTATAGCGGAGTTTATTTGCGGAAAGGATGTTGTGTATCTTTGCGATCCTGTCTTTGCCGGGCTCCATGTTGTAGCTGATTTTAAATTTCCGCTGTGCTGATTTTTCCTGGAGTTCAAGAAAATCAAATTGCGACAGCAGTTCCACTATTTTTTTTCTGTCCCATCTGTTGGCGATATGAGAATCCCAGCCCTGATCGTAGTGAAGGTCTTCGCCGTAGTAAATTTCGGTTCCAACGTCGGAGATTACCACGTCGGGCCTTGGAAATGCGTATTCCTTCAGTATATTTACAGCCGAATCCGCACGGCGGCCGGTTGCCACGCCGAATCCGATTTTTCCACTGTTGTCGTTGAGCCACCGGATCAATTCGTCCCTGTCTGCGTCCTGATCGCATATCAGGGTGTTGTCAATGTCGCTTATAAGAAATCGCTGGATACCGGTTAGACGTCTGCCGACCGCTTTTCCGGCTTCCTCTGCAGGAGGACGGGCTGCGGCGGTTTGTTCGATAATCGGCCTGATTTCCTCTGTATAGGTTTGAGCGTGGCTTTCCCAAGTATAGTACTTGCGCACATTCATTATTCCTTTCTTGGAGTACTCCTGCCAGAGCTGTTCGTCAATAAGTATCTGCCTTATTGCCTTGGCGATTTCCGCCGGATTGTTGGGATTTATCAGGATTCCGTTTTCACAGTTGCCGATAATATCGCGCGGGCCCCCGTCATTTGTGGCCACCAGCGGCAGGCCGGTTGCAGCCGCCTCCAGCAGGGTGAGGCCGAAAGGCTCTGTGAGCGCCGGGTTGACAAAAACCCCACGCTTTTCCGCCGTGATTCTGTATAATTCCGGCACTTCGTATTCCGGGTCGTGTTTCTTGGGTATGGCCATTTTGCCGTAGAGATCGTATCTGTCCATCATCAGAAGCATCCGGGTAAGCACGTCCTTTTCATTTTCCTCCATTTCGTTTATGTCTTTTCGGATGCCGGCAAATACGGCCAGGTTGGCCATGGCCTGAAGCTCACGGTCTTCTCCGTAGGCCTGGATCAGTCCCGAGATGTTTTTGCGCTTGTCAGGCCTGGAAAGAGCCAGGATCAGCGGTTTGTCCGGGTACATCAGGAAACGCTCAAGCTGGGCGAGCATATTGGCCTGGGCATACTTTGCAAACTCGGATTTTTCCATTTCCGGCAGTCGGTCATGGTAATACGGGTGAAATCGCTCCACATCGATTCCGGGCGGAATGACCCTGTATTCCGGAAAATTGGAGTTTGAGTACCGGCCGTACTGATCGTCGACTTCCTGGTTGGTGCTTGTAATTATGAGGTCCGCGTTTTTCAGGATCCGCTCTTCCATGTCGATGCGTGTGTCTATTTTGTATTTCTTGACAATCTCGGATTCCTTCATTCCGTCTGCAATAAGCTTCTGCTTTTTGGGTATCCCCATGGAATGGCCGGTGAAAATAAAGGGGAGATCATAAATTTCGGCCAGATTCATCGCCACGTAGCCTGCATCAGGATAATGCCCATGGAACAGATCGGGACAGTCGCCCTCCTTTTTAATGAACTTTATGGTCTTGTCTATATATTCATCGAGATACGTCCACAGTAGTTCCTTGCGGAAATATTTTCTGCCTCCGCATTGGATGCGTACGATCCTGCACTTGTCGTTGCAGTTTTCAACCGGGCGGGCGTAATCGTCTGACACCCTTGGATCATCGACAAGCCGGGTGAAAAGATCCACCTTGCGTATTTCGGGACGCCGGCTTAAATGTTTTGCCAGTTCAACTACATACAGGACCTGCCCGCCGGTATCGGCGTCTCTGCCCAGTTCCGGATTTTCGAACCGGACCAGGCCGTGGATGCTAAACATCTGAATGTATAGTTGTTTTTCATTTTCAGGCATTTTTTTCTCCTGCTAAATGATTACATGATTTTTTAGATGGCAAAGTAAAAAGTCCAAGATCAAGGCGCGCAAATACCGAGGAATGCAGCGTGCTTAATCGTACGTGAAATTCCGAAGGTATGCAGCGCAACGCAGATATTGGGCTTTTTACGAAGCCATCAATGATTGAAAAAAGATTCATAAAATGCATGGTCTTCAGGTATCGCCCCCTGTATTTGACAGACCCGGGCTGAAAATTCAGTTGCCGCCGAAAGTATGCTCTGCGGAGGCCAGTCGTTCAGGCATCCCAGGGCCAGTACTGCTGCGTAGGCGTCGCCCGCACCGACGGTATCAACTACAGGGCCAAATTCAGGTACACTGATTGAATGCCGTGACTGCGGGGTTATTAACCGGCTTCCGTTCTCTCCACGGGTCAAAGAAATCATGCTTATGTCGTATTCTTTCATAAGCCGTTCCGGAAATTCTTCTTCCGGCAGGTCCACATCGAGCATGTTTTTCAGAACAGAGATTTCTTCGTGATTGATTTTCAGAATCTCTGTCTGCTCAAGAGATTTGACAACTGTTTCCCTGCTGTAGCAGCCGGGACGCAGGTTTATGTCATAGAAGCACTTTGTTTCAGGGCCGCGGTTTGCCAGAAAGTGCTGAATCTGTCTGAATGCCTGAGGTGTACGCTGAATAAGGGTTCCGAAATAGATCAGGTCCGGGCCGGCCCCGGCTGCATGTGCAGGCGACTCCGGCAGCTCCAGGTGGTCATATGCAACGTCCTGTATGATTTCAAATTCATGGCCGTCCCTGCCGTCCGGGTGAACCATTACTTTACCGGTGGGATGCACGGGATCTGTTTGTATATATTCCGTGTTGAATTCATTGCGTCTTAAGAAATCGAAAATTTCTTTTCCGGGTTCATCATTGCCGATTCGGGAGATAAACTTTACAGGCATCCCGAACTGGTGAAGATGATATGAGAAATTAAACGGCGCACCGCCTATGCGCCGGTATTCCGGAAAAATATCCATAAGGATTTCGCCGATAACCAGTACCAATCTCTCCTCCGGATTATTAAACAGTTATTTGACCAAGTTAAACGTTTTGACAAAAATTGTCAACTGACGGGAGAGTCTTGTAATATATTCTTTTACGGATTTCTGAATGGACACTTTATAACACTTGAGACATGTGAGAAATAAAGCAGCAAAAAACAAAAAAAGCAAAAAAAAAGGCTGGATTCTTCCCGGATTTTCGCGGCGGGCCGGAGGGGGGCGGTTTGTTCGCTGCTGACCGCTTGCGCGCTCAAATGCGACTCACAAACCACCCCCCGCCGGCCCTTGCTTCACCGACACCGTCAGCTTCCAGCCCTTATTGCATGGTTTATCCGTTTTATCATAAGGATTGGAAAATTTCGCCATATAAGAAGGATTCGAATTTGCATGGGGTTTGCCCCGCCGTCCCGAAGCCAAGGCAAGTGCAGGATTTTTTTGGCAGAGCGCGAAAATCCGGCAAAAGCGGTATAAATTGCGGGGTGGCAAGGGGGGGTCAATTATGATAAAAAAAGATAACAGGTTTAAGGGGGAGGTGAAATAATGACAGAGAGAAAAAAGGAGCTCACAGAAGAGCTTGAGCGGATAGAGCGCGAAATTGCAGATCTCAATGAGAGGATTCCGCCCCATTCGGTAAAGCCGGTTTTCATTCAGCAACTCGATGAACTCGAAGCACGCCGCGATGAAATCACAGGTGAGCTCGAGATGATAAACCGTTCGGATCAGGGCTCTGAGCATTGAGAATTTATCCTGACATAACCGTCACACAGATGATGCTTGAATAAGGACAAAACCGGTCATATATTAATGTATATTTGATCCTATGCTCAAAACAGTTCACGTTACAGATTATCGGATACCGTCATGGAGGCACAGCAGCTTAATATACTCGAAGATATATTTCAGACCATTACAAACTCCTGCAACCCGGAAACCACGCTGGACCAGATCGTCAGCAAGGTCGCCGTGCGTCTGGAGATAGATGTATGTTCTGTTTATGTATATGATCCTTCAGAAAACCGGCTGATTCTAAAGGCCACACGCGGACTTGATCAGTCGTCGGTCAACGCCATTGATATGGATGTCGGCGAAGGCCTGACCGGTCTGGCCATAGAACAGATGAGTCCTGTTTTTGTGGTTAACCCTGAGACGCATCCCAGGTTCAAATTCTATGCCGGAAGCGGGGAGGAGAATTACGCCACGTTTCTTGGGCTGTTTCCCC
>JAGXLE010000063.1 GCA_018334855.1 Desulfobacterales bacterium
AGAACCAGCATTTACAGATACGGCAGGGGCGCTTGCGCGAAGGTGTCCTGTCCATCGTTTTCTCCTTTCGTTATGAGAAAACGATTCTATATAATCCTGTTACGCCAGGATACGGAAAAGCACTAGTCGGGAATTAAAAGAATAATATGGAAATTTTAAGTTTTCGGGAATCATATGGACGGAATTAAACTCAAAACATAATCCAACTGACGACATAACTTGCCACAGCCCACACCTGAAATTGAGCCGTTGCAGTGCAAAACTGAACCGAAAGTCCCCTGAAGCCTGACCGCATCTTGACAATCAGGCCGGCAGCAGATATTGGATGTCATAACTGTAAAGAAAGCATTAAAAACACTATATGATTGAATAAACTTATGGAAGAGCAGGGCCGGGAAAAAAGCGCAATTGAAAAGGCTGGCCAGGATTTGTTCAACTTCGCGGTGGACCGCGAAGAAGTAAAAGAACTGATGGCCCAACTGCCCGAATCAGCCGATATTGACCGCACTGCAGTGGAATACGAGCTGCCGCTTCTAAAAATAATCGCAGTTGGCTGGTCCGTAGCCTATCTCCTGGAAAACAGCTCTCACAAGAACTCCCTTATGCAGGCCTACTGGAGCGCGGTGCAGCAGTTTTCCCAAAGCCTGTCTGAAACCGCGGGGCTGATGACCGGCCAGGACATAGATTATTTTGACGTGGTAAAACAGCGTTTTGAAACCTACCTGGCGGCAATGAACAGCAGCCGGGATGCCAGGGAGCCGGCAGCGGTTATAGGTCCTGAATTTGCCCGCGCCTGCGGCAACGCGGATGACACTTTCACCGTATTGATCGGGTCGCGCATGTTCATGGGCACCTTCAACAGCGTCAAGGAATACCTCAAAGCCTTTTCCATAATTTAATCCCGTATGCACTCCAGCCATGCAAACTGGTAGCCGGCAAGCACCAAGCCGTTTCCATTGACAATGGTAGTGCCGGTGACCCTGTCGGCAAACCGGTCTGTAGCACTTGCCTTGTTTAACCGCCCCTGCCCTATGCTCTGCTGCCTTTCGGAAAAATTATTTAATATCAAAAGCTTCTGATCCCCGTACTCCCGGATGAATCCGAACACATGGGGATTGCCGGTATCAAAGACCTCCATGTTGCCGTCTTGCAGGGCAGGCAGCTTTTTGCGCAGCCGGATCAGCTCTGTCAATTCATCAAAAAATCTCCATTCCAGCATTTCCGAGTCTGCCACGTGCTCTCCGCCATTACCCCTCTGGCGGGCCCGGTGCACCCACCGGCTGTCGGCGGCCTTGGCCGGATCAGACAGGTAAGTATAATCGTTTAACATCCCCCATTCGTCTCCCAGGTAAATGAGGGGGATACCACCCGCACTCAGCATGATGCTTCTTAAAAGGTTAATGCGGTGTATCGCTTCTTCTATAAGTTCCGGATCGTCTTTTTCCAGCCCGTATTCCAGCCCTGCAAGAGAGGCCAGGGTCCCCGAGATGCGAAGATCTCCCGTATCGGGGTTGTACTGAAACGGCAGGCCCCGGGCAAAGGAGCCCGGGAAACGGCCCGTATAAAACCTATTCAGAAAATGCCGGTGATCATGGGGGTTGATCCCCACCTCCCATGCATCGTTATCGTCAAAGGTCCAGCCTATATCATCGTGGCAGCGCAGGTAATTGACCCAGACGCATTCCGGATGTATCCTTGCCCGTTTCCACATGGCGTGATAAAGCAGCCCGACCTCCCGGGTGGCAAGCGCCTCCCACAAAAGGGCCATGAGCAGCGGATTATAGGAAAGCTGGCATTCACCCGGATCAATATAGCGCAGAACCTCGTCAGGATGCACTATGGCCTCTGATTTAAACAGCAGGCAGGGAGCGGCGATCCTGGCAATGGCGTTGAAACCCTGCACCAGCATATGGGCTTCGGGCAAGTTTTCGCACCCGGTTCCCAGGCGCTTCCAGATAAATGCCACCGCATCCAGGCGCAAAACCTGGACTCCCTGGTTTGCCAGAAACAGCATCTCTTCTACCATGGCCCGGAACACGGCAGGATTGGCGTAATTTAAATCCCACTGAAAACTGTTAAAGGTGGTCCACACCCACTTGCCTGTCTCCTGGTTGTAGGTGAAACACCCCCGGCGCGCGTCCGGAAAAATATCACGCAGATGCCGCTGATACTGATCCGGCAAGGTGCGGTCGTCAAACATCAGGTAGTATTCCTGGTAATCCGGGTCGCCCGATTTGGCGCGCCTGGCCCAGATGTGCTCGTCTGATGTATGATTGACAACGAAATCAAGCACCAGACTTATGCCCTCGTCGTGCAGAATCCGGGCCAGGGCCGAAAGCTCCTCCATGGTTCCTATATCCGGGTTTATCGCCCGGTAGTCGCTGACCGCGTATCCGCCGTCACTGCCACCGTGCGGTGCTGCAAACATGGGCATCAGGTGGAGATAGGTCAGTCCCATCTCCTTGAAATAGGATATATGATCCGGCAAGCTGGCCAGATTATCGGAAAAAAGATCCACGTAAAGCACCCCGCCCACCATTTCCTGGGACTGGAACCACTGGGGATCGGCTTCTCTTTGCTCGTCGAGAATCTTTAAATATTCCGGCCGCTCAGCCCAGCTTCGCGCCGCCGTGACCAGGATCTGCTCCAAGTGATAAAAAAAGTCATACTGCCAGCCATAAAGCTGCACCAGTATCCTGAACAGCCGTTCCCATTCGTTTTTCAGGCGACCCTCAAATTTTTCCCACAGCAGATCGTATTTTTCATCATGCGGTCCCATGGCCGCGCGAACCCTTGGCAGCAGGCGCTCCAGAGACTTCTGCGCGTGCCTGGGAATCCACTCTGTGTTTTCACTCATTTCCGTAATCGATCTTTACCGGGTTGAAATCTTTAATTCGGTTTAAAAATAACCTTATAATTTTATTATTTATTTTAATTGTAAGCCCGGATATTGTCAAACCCTGCGGCTTGAAAATTATCAAAGTCGTGAATAAATTTTTTTTATCAAGGCATTCCAATCACCCTAAAAGAGGAGGAAGTCAATGGCACTTCAACGGCTTGGTGCGGAAGAAGTTTATCACGCCTGCGACATTGAAAAATTTTCATTTAATACCACGGCGGACATAGAACCTCTCGAAGAGCTCAGTGAAGCCCTTGCCCAGCCCAGGGCGGTGGAATCACTCAAGTTCGGCACCGGGATGAAAAAACCCGGGTTTAACATATTCGCGCTGGGACCGCCGGGCACCGGTCGTCACAGCCTGGTCAGACAGACCATGGACAAAAGAGCAAGACAACTGCCTGTACCTTCTGACTGGTGCTATGTCAATAATTTTGAGGATTCAAGCAGTCCCAGGGCACTTTCGTTTCCCGCCGGACAGGGAAGAAGCTTCGCCGATGACATGAAAAACATGATCCTTGAGGCACGAAACGCCCTTAAGGCCTCTTTTGAAAGCGAGGAATACCAGAACCGCCTCCAGTCAGTCCAGCAGGAGTTCAAGGACCAGCAGCAGAAAGCCTTTGAAGAGGTGAACAACAAGGCCCAGGAAAGGGGTCTTTCGCTGGTGCGCACACCAAACGGAATAGCTTTTGCCCCTCTAAAAGAAGACGGTGAGGTAATGCCTCCTGACGAATACCAGAGCCTGCCCGAGGACAAAAGAAAAGAAATCGAAAAAAAGATCGAGGAAGTCCAGGAGGAATCCCAGAAAGTATTCCAGAAAATCCCCCAGTGGCAGAAGGAAATCAGACAAAAAATCCAGGATTTAAACAACGAAGTGGCCAGGTACGCAATCTCGCCCCTTATCGATGAACTGCGCAACAAGTACGGGGAAAACCAGGAAGTATCCGCTCACCTGGACTCCGTGGAAAACGATATCCTAAACAACCTCCAAAACTTCATGACAGGCGGACAGCAGGGTCAGGGAGGCGGAGCAGGCGGGGCAATGGCCCAGCTTCAGCAACAGCAGCAGGGATATCTCAGCGGTGAGGATACGGACATGGATTCTCCGGCCACCCGGCGATACAAGGTCAACCTGCTGGTAGACAACAGCGGACAGGAGGGTGCGCCCGTGATCTATGAAGACAACCCCACTTATGCCAACCTGGTGGGCAAGGTGGAGCACATGTCCCAGATGGGGGCGCTGATAACGGATTTTAACCTGATAAAGCCCGGCAGCCTTCACCGGGCAAACGGAGGCTCGCTGATACTTGACGCCCGCAAGGTACTCACCCAGCCCGGCGCTTGGGAAGGACTGAAGAGGACCCTCAAATCGGGCCATATAAAGATCGAATCCCTTGCCGAGATGTTTAGCCTGCTCTCCACGGTAACCCTGGAGCCAGAACCCATTGACCTTGACGTCAAGGTTGTCATGATAGGAAGTCCTTTTATATATTACATTCTCCAGCATTACGATCCCGAGTTTTCTGAGCTTTTCAAGGTCGCCGCGGATTTTGACGTCCAGATGCACCGCGATGAAGACAGCCAGGACATGTATGCCAGGCTTATAAAAACGATAATTGACAGGGAAAACCTCCGGCATTTTCACAGGGAAGCGGTAGGCAGGATGATCGAGCACAGCTCCAGGGAAGTCGGCGACGGCCAGAGATTGAGCACCCGAGTAAAAGAAATAACCGACCTGATGATAGAAGCCGACTACTGGGCGGGCCAAAACGGCAACCAGGACGTCGGTGGGCAGGACGTGGAAAAAGCCGTGGAATTCCGGACATACCGCTCAGACCGACTGCGCCAGCGCATCCAGGAGGAAATAGAGCGCGGCACCCTGATGATCGATTCCGAGGGCACGGAAACCGGACAGATAAACGGTTTGTCAGTGCTGAGCCTGGGCGATTTCATGTTCGGCAGACCCAACCGCATCACTGCACTCACCCAAATGGGCAAGGGAGAGGTCATCGATATAGAGAGGGAAGCCAAGCTTGGCGGCCCGCTGCACTCAAAGGGTGTGCTGATACTTTCAGGTTTTCTGGGGGCCAGGTATGCCGCAGACCGGCCGCTTTCGCTTAAGGCGTCCCTTGTCTTTGAACAGTCCTACGGCGGCATTGAAGGAGACAGCGCCTCTTCGGCAGAGCTGTTTGCCCTGCTTTCCGCCATTTCCGGCGCACCCGTAAAACAAGGGCTTGCCGTAACAGGCTCGGTGAACCAGTTCGGCCAGATCCAGGCCATTGGCGGGGTAAACGAAAAAATCGAGGGCTTCTTCGATGTCTGCAGCAGAAAAGGGCTGACCGGAGACCAGGGGGTGCTTATTCCGGAAGCAAACGTCAAACACCTGATGCTTAGAAAAGACGTGGTGGATGCGGTTGCAGACGAAAAATTCCATATCTACCCGATAAAAACAGTCGACGACGGCCTTGAACTTCTGACCGGCCTGTCTGCGGGCAAGCCGGATGAAAACGGCAACTATCCGGAAGATACGGTAAACGGCATGGTCCAGAAGAAACTGGCTGCAATGGCGGAAAACATGCGCCAGTTCTCCCAGGGATCCGAACAAGGAGGTCAAAGTGAATCCGGAAAGTAAAACCGGCAAATCCGTTATAGTAAAACGCATACTTGTTCCTCTTGACGAATCCGAATACAGCAGGGCTGCGCTGGAGACGGCCGCAAAACTGGCTTCAGCACTGGGAGCCGAAATCTCGGGGCTTTACGTGGAAGATACGGACCTGCTGGAATTCTGCCGGTATCCCTTTGCCCGGGAAATCGGGGTATACCGGAGCCGACGGCTGGATCCGCATGAACTTGAAAGGGATTTCCGCATCCAGGCCGAACGCATACACCGCATGATGGCTCTTACGGCAAAGCATTCCGATATTTCATGGAACTTTACAGTGCGGCGCGGCCGCGTTATCACAGAAGTGCTGGAGCAGACGTCTTCTGCGGACCTGACCGTGATCGGGCGGCTGGGCCGCTCTCTGCTTGAATCCTCCACCGGCTCCACAGCGCGCAGGCTGATCGAAGAAGGCAAAGGCATGGTCCTGGTCCTGGGCCGGGGAGCCCAGTTGCTGTCACCGGTCTTTACCGTCTACACCGGATCCGACTTATCAGCCAGGGCCATAGGAGTTGCAGTGGACCTTGCCCGCGCAATAGAGGGGAAAGCAGAAATCCTGATTCCTGCACAAGAGGAAAAGGATTACCAGGCTTTGCGCGACCAGGTTCTTCAGGCAGCGGAACAAACCCCAGGAGCAGAGGGGATGCATCTTCGGTTCCGCCGGCTCCGGGCAGTAACCGAGGCCGCACTGGCCACAGTGCTGCACCCGGAATACAGAAGGCCTCTTATTCTGCCTGCAGATGCCCTAAACCGGGAGTCTGAAAGCATACTGGGACTGATCAACAGGGTCAACAACCCGATCCTGCTGGTCAGGTAATAAGCTATTTGACCGTGGTAACCGGGCACGGGGCCCTGAGAATCACGTATTGCGCTGTGGACCCGAGAAGAAGCTTCTGGGTTTTCGATTTTTTCTCTATCCCCACAAACACAAGGTCAACTGCTTTATCCTGTGCATACCACACGATATCTTCGCCCGGGCTGTTTCCGTGAACCACCTGGTGGGTTTCGCACTCGAGACCCCCTTCTTCCATAAAAGCCCGGGCCTCTTCCAGGTCTTTTTCGGCCTTCCTGATCTGCTCGGGGGTTTCGCTGTCACCGCCTTCCATGGAGGTGATAATATGGACCTTGGCCTTGAAAATTTTGGCATGCTCACGCGCAAGAGACAGCGCCCTTCCGGCTGCATCAGTGTCATTGTATCCCAGAAGAATTTTCATTTTTCTCTCCTTTCCCACGATTTTCTGCAATACGATCCTGCTTTTTTATATGCTGATGGCACTTATAAATTTATAGTGATTAAAGCCCGGCCTGTTGTCAAGCAACTTTCGACATGCCCTGAACCAGCTTTGGGTGCAGACTTTTTGGTTTGACAATTATATAATCAGCGTTTACTCTATTAAGCACGATACAAAAATAAAAACTTCATAATAAAGCTGCCGGACAAAATTCAGTGCCCGCACCGGACGGCAAAATACTCCATGATGCTGATGTAGAATGCTTAAATCTCCCGGAGAGCGGGAGTCAGACTTTTTCACTAAATATCGGCTGTTTTTAAAATACCCTCGGATTTGAAAACTACCGGGGTAAACCCAAACCGCCGCCGGTTTAAACCCTTAAAAATAAACCGGACAAGGCTTAACCGAAAGGAGGCCGTTATGGATGAAAGAAAGTTCGGAAGAAGAAGTCTGCTTAAACAAATGGGTGTGGCCGGTCTCGGCCTTACCGCCTCCGGGCTTGCGGGCGCAACTTACAGTGTAAGGAAGGCCACGGCAGCCCAGGCCAAATCTATTCCCAAATCGCCGCTGAAAGTCGCGGTGGTAAGCTTTTTAACAGGGCCGGCCTCGGGCCCCTTCGGCGTTCCCGGAAACAACGCCTTTAAATTATGCGCTGACCAGATCAACAAAGAGGGCGGTATCGCAGGCCGGAAAATCGAGCTGAAAAGCTATGACGAGGCAGGCGGCACGGATTCCCAGGTAAAACTGGCACGTAAACTGATTCTCTCCGAAGAAGTCGATGTTATCCTGGGCTATATCTCTTCTGCGGACTGCAAGGCAATTCTCCCCT
>JAGXLE010000064.1 GCA_018334855.1 Desulfobacterales bacterium
AGGAGTTTCCTCGCTCCAGGAGCCTCTTCGAGCCTCAATTTCCGCTCGGAAACCCGCTTTTCCGCACCGCCGTCAGGGCAACAAAGTGCAATTTCGCAAGAGCGCAAAAAAAGGGCTTCCTTCCTGCAATAACATCGTGCGATGTGAGAAGCTTTTTACGAAGCCATCATGCTTGATTTTTTAAAGAAAAGCTGTCAGTGTCCGATTAAATTAAAAAATACTGCACACGGTGGATTGCGACACAGTTTACTGCTATTGCATAAAGCCTGTTTCTGTATTATATTATATAGGTTAAGATGAGGAATCCATGTCCATAGAGCGTGCCACCGAAGTACTCCGCATAGAGGCCGAAGGCATACTGAAACTGGCTGACAAACTTGATGACAGTTTCACCAGGCTGGTCGATTTAATCTATAAATCCAGGGGCCGGGTAATTTTTGCCGGAATCGGAAAATCCGGTATTATAGCCCGCAAAATCGTGGCCACATTAAACAGCACAGGAACCCGTGCCCTGTTTCTTCATCCGGTGGAAGCCATGCACGGGGACCTGGGGATTGTCTCGGCAGACGACGTTTTTATTGCGCTTTCAAACAGCGGCGAAACCGATGAGTTAAACATCCTGATCTCAAGCATCCGGAGCGTGGGGTGTCCTGTTATAGCGTTTACCGGAAACCCCTGTTCATCTCTGGCATCGAGAAGTGACTTGGTAATCAACGTCGGCGTGGAAAAGGAGGCCTGCCCGCTGGGACTGGCCCCCACGGCGAGTACATCGGCCCAGATGGCGATGGGAGATGCACTGGCGGTAGTATTAATAGAAAAACACAAGTTCCGTACCAGTGATTTCCAGAAAATTCATCCCGGGGGCAATCTCGGACGCAGGCTGTCACACCAGGTTTCAGATATTATGCTTACCGGAAATGCAATACCGAAAGTATACGAAGGCACCGACATGGAGGCGACCCTAAAGGAGATGGACTGGCAGCAACTCGGAGTGATTTTTGTAACAGACGCCGATGATATCCTTACCGGTATCATTACAGACGGAGACATTCGGCGCATGGTTGTCAGAAAAATACCGGTATATGATAATAAAGTGGAATCTCTGATGGTTAAAGACCCCAAGCACGTAGATCCGGCCATGCCGCTCTACGAAGCGTTAAATATCATGGAGACCCACCAGATAACAGTATTGCCCGCGATCGATGATACGGGAAAAGTGGTGGGGGTACTCCACCTGCACGACATTTTAGGCAAGGGAGCCCTGAAATTCAATTCGGTTTAACCGCATTGAAAAAAACGAGCAAATCCGTCCCTGTCCGGAAATTGGACAAATCAGCCGTTTTCGGGCAGAGATAAATCAATATTTACCAGGAAACATTTGCCATGCATATACATCCAACAGACAACCCGGATATGGATACCCGGATAGACTCGCTGGGGGAAGCAAAAATAGAATCCCCCATCATTAACGAGTTAAACGGTTCAAGTATCGACATTTTCAAAGAAGATACGGATACAATACTGATTGAACTGACTCCCGAAAAAGTAGCCGATACCATCAATTCCGGAAAAACACCGGCGTCCTTCGAGCTGGCCGGCCCCAGAAAAAAGATCTTTTTTGACCCGAGCAAGCTCAAGTGCGCACTGGTGACCTGCGGAGGACTTTGTCCGGGGTTAAACAACATCATCCGCTCCGTGGTGCTGGAGCTTTACTACAGCTACGGGGTCAGGCACATATACGGCATCCGCTACGGTCTCCAGGGTTTTATCCCGGAATACAAACACGATGTCATGGAACTCAGCCCGGCCAATGTTGTCGACATTCACGAAATGGGCGGATCCATCCTCGGGTCATCGCGCGGTCCCCAGGATATAGAAACAACCGTGGACTGCCTGGAGCGGATGAACATCGGAATCCTCTTTATGATCGGGGGGGACGGTACACTTATGGCCGCATCGAAAATCGAGGATACCATCCGCCGGCGGGATTTAAAAATCAGCGTGATAGTTATTCCCAAAACTATTGACAACGACATCCACATGGTCTCCAAATCTTTTGGTTTCGACACTGCAGTAGACATCTCAACTGAAGCTATCAAGGGGGCGCATAAGGAGGCCGAAGGCTATCCAAACGGCATCGGGCTGATCAAGCTCATGGGCCGTTATTCCGGTTTTATTGCGGCCACGGCCACACTGGCCCAGCAGGATGTCAATTTTGTTCTTATCCCTGAAATCGACTTTGACCTGGAAGGTAAAAACGGACTTTTGACAAAGCTCGAAGAGCGCCTCGCACAGAGGAAGCATGCAGTAATTCTGCTTGCCGAGGGAGCCGGGCAGAAATTTTTCGAATCCCGGAAAATAGAATACGATCCTTCAGGCAATATCAAGCTCCATGACATCGGGCTGTTTTTAAAAGAAAAGATCCAGAGTTACTTTGAAGCCAAAAACATGGATATACCTCTAAAATACATTGATCCCAGCTATATGATCCGTAGTCTGCCTGCCAATTCAAACGATCACGTGTTTTGCACCTTTCTGGGACGCGATGCAGTGCACGCCGGAATAGCGGGCAAAACAAACATGATAATAGGCTTCTGGAACGATCACTTTGTCCACGTGCCTGTACCCATGACGGCGGGCAAAAGAAAGCAGGTCAGTCCGGGAGGAAAACTCTGGCAAACCGTACTCGAGGCTACCGGCCAGGGCAGCCTGGTCAACAGTTAATCTGGATGGACACTATTTAGTTGGTAATTTCAGAAAACCCCCTGCCGGTAGCCTCTAAAAGATATATCGATTTCTCGGCCTCCCCGGTATCAAGAAATCTGGTTTGACCGGTAACGCCTTCAAAGGGGGGCATCTCAACAAAAGACTGCCTGAGGGCAGGACGCGTAGAGATGGATTTGCGCGATATCTGCCTGCAGATGATCATGGCCGAATCAAAGCTTACAGCCTCTATAAATCCGGGCTTATATCCGTAAACATTCTTAAAGGAAGTCACAAATTCCCGTACAGGCTTCCGGCTGCTATCGGCATAAAAACCTTCCGGTACAATCGCTTTATTGATCTGATGGCTGGCTGTATCAATTAGCTTTTGCGAATGCCATAGATTGGTGCCCAGCAGGTAAATATCATTAATATCATAGTAGCGAAGCTGCGGAATAATCAGCCCGGCCCCGTCGGGGGCATCCGGTATCAAAAGAGCGTCAAAATCCACTATCGGCTCTGGTTCTTCTTCAGATTCCTCCTTTTCGGCCAGCCCGAAATCAAAGGGCTCGGACTTCTTTTTAATCTGATCCGGAAAAGGCCCACTGGAAAACAGCAGCCCCCCGTAAACTTCCAGCGTTTCTGACAGGCTTTTCAGTTCATCCAGTGTCATGGTTTTCGGCTTCAGGTCCTCGGGCAGCTCGTAATAAAGTCCCACCAATTTCTTTATAGGCTCGGAAAAATCGGTATGCGCCGGATTATAAGACTCCGCCCCGACCAGCCGGGCATTATTCTCAATCAGCCGGTCCCAGAAACGATGAAGAAAAATCCTGCCGTAAGCCTCATCAGGATAAAGCACAGCAAAACGCCGAATACCCAGTCTGCCCGTAGTATAATCGACAATTGCCGAAACCTGCATATTCGGAGTCAGAAAATTTCTAAACACATAATCGCCTCTTTCTGCAATCCCTGCTTTCTGTGTCAGAGTAATTATGGGAACGCCTATTTTCTGGGCAGCTGATGCTGCTTCCGGCGCCGCTTCAATAGGTCCTACGATTGCCGCCACCTTTTTATCAGCAAGCTCTTCTACAGCCTTGCGCGCTGTTTCCGGATCAGATTCACTGTCACGCACCAGAATCTTAAAAGGCGGCTCCGGGTTGATTTGCCTTGAGGCCGCAGCAAGAGCCAGCTCTATTCCGCGCAGGGCCTTATGCCCAAACACACGGTATTTTCCTGAAAGAGGCAGAACACAGCCCAGGGTGTGTCCTTCGAAAAAAGCCTCAGAGGTCAGAGCAACTATCTGTTTTTTTGCCTCTTCCGCCAGGGGGTGTTCGGCAAAGCGTCTCCGAAACTTCTTTAATACAGACAATGCATCTCCGATGCGATGCTCCGACATTAAATTCAACCCCTGCTGAAACATTAAAAACCCGCTGGGAGGCTTTCCTTCAAGACTGTCGAGTTCGGATTCAATATAGGCGGGCTCAAGGTTTGCTATGGCCGCAAGCAACCTGTCGGCAAACTCTTTGCGTTGATCGCGCTGCGCCGCCCGGTAGGCCGCAGTAAAAAATTGGTAAGCCCTTTCGTATTGCTCAAGCGCCATGTAAGCATCACCTGCCAGAAGGTCTGCACGAAGCCGCATCCCGGGCCCGAGTCTTTCCGTATCCATCCGGCTTCGCCAGTCTGCCGCAGTCCTGAATTTCCCCTGGTTCACATAGGATGCCAGGATCTTTACCCGGGCCTTCTGGGCATATGAAGTATCAGGGTACTCACTGATCACCTTCTGATACAGCCGCCTGGCCTTTTCAAACTCTTCCCGTTCTGACCTGATTATACCGAGCTTTAACACGGCCGCAGGCGTAAGGTCAGTATCGGGGTAATTTTCCGCATATTTGCTGTACAATGCCTGAGCTTCTGAATACCTGGACTGGCGGAATTTCTGCTCGGCATCCTCGAAAAGAGCCCGGCCCTCTTTGGCCGGACGGGCAACTTCCGGCGTAGGCTTTTCTTTTGGAGCACATGCTGCAAACAGCAGCGCCAGGCACAACAATACGGCTATATAGCACTTGTTCTTCATATGACTGCTGCTTTTCCGTTTCCTGGCAAATTAGGAGTTGCTTGACACCCCACCTATACAAAATATATATTCTGATATCAATATTATTAAAATTTTTCAGCTTGGCCGGAACTATTCCGGGACTATTAAAGGACGGGCAACCCCATGATTCGATTCCGCATCTTCACAGTCTTTTTTGCTGCAATCCTGGTTGCACCTGCATTTTCAGGCTTTGCAGATTCCCGCACAAAACAGCCTGAAACCCTGTCTCAAAGCCTTACAGGCCGGGCTATGACGCAAAAAACCGAGCAGGACAAATCCGGCCAGGAAAAACGGCCAGGAAAAACGGCACCTGAAAAACAGAAATCAAACCAAAAAGTCAATAATTCTCATAAATCCGGTCCCGGCACCGAGGATAAGGCCAGAAATACCCGTCAAATCAGGAATAGAAGAAAAACCCTGCTTCAGAAAAAAGAAAACCTGGACCGGCAATACAAGGCATTGATAAAAGAACGACAAAAACTGAAAAACTCAGCAAACGACCTTGGAACCGAAGAAAAAATCGAGGCCTACAACCAGCGTGTACGGCAGCTTAATAAAAAAATCCGGTCTTTCCGGCAAAAACGCAGCAAGCTTGAATCTGAAATCCGGGAGTTTAACTCATCAGTTAATAAATAGTGTCCGTCCAGAAATGGCTAATTTGCCCAATTTCTGGATGGAGACTGATAAGGACTAAAAAAGCCCTGCTCCGCAAGGAAGCAAGGGCTTTTCCAGTCACAATAAACTGTATTTTTAATAATTACAGTTCCAGCCAGGAATCTGAATAAAGCTTACGGCCCAGTATCACGTCCACGGTCTTGACATAATCTGCCAGTTCCTTGGGATGCTCACCGGCATCTGTCTCCCCGTCCATGGCCTTGTGGATCACATCGACGATCTCGGGATGCTGGCCCTTGGCAATGGCGGTCAACTTTTCATCCAGCGGATCGGAAATCACCGAGTACATGCCGTTGCGCTCCAGCATGACCATGTAAGTCTGGTTGAGAATGGGACGCAGATGGGCCGGGGGGCCGTTGGAAATGTTGGACAGGCCGCAGGTGCTCTTAGCGCCCGGGGCGATGTCCTGCAGCATGGCGTAAAAGTTCATCAGGCTGACCAGCTGATCCTGCTGGATATTGACCGGCGTTACAATGCCGTCAACCCAGATCCGGTCATTTTCAATGCCGGCCTCGTTGGCTGCGTACACCAATTCGACACACAGGGCGGCACGTTCATTTTCATCCCGGGGCAGCCCTTCCGGGCCCCACAGCAGGGCGATAAAATCCGCATTGTATTCTGCGGCCACCGGCAGCATCTTTTCATAGCGCTCCGGCCGGCACATAATGGAGTTGATAAGCGGCGGCTGTTCGGTTTTCTGGTAAACCTTTAACCCCTCGGCAATGGCGTCGATATTGGAGGTATCAAGCGCCAGGGGCAAATCAACAACTTCCTGGACGGTCTGGACGATCCACGGCATCAATTCCGCGCCCTCCTTCTTGGCCGGTCCCAGGTTGATGTCAATATAATCCATCCCCTTTTCCTTCTGGAGCCTGGCCTCTTCCTGGATTGGGCCGGGATCGCGATCTTTCATCGCCTGGCCGACCTTTTTGGACATTACATTCAAACTCTCGCCGATTAACAGCATGGAAAACCTCCCTTGGGTTGATGCGGCACCGGCATACACCGACGGCACCGCGTCATATCATCGATTATTGCCTTTGCTTCAGAAATGCCGGAAGGTGCGGGGCTTCCCGCGGCCCCACCGTAACGGTCCAATCCGGAAGCTCTTCTTCGATTTCACCGGTAATGGCGGCGGCATAACCCGGAATGATGAGCTCCTTGTTCTTTACCTTGTCTGCGATTCCGCACTTCTTGACAAACATGCCCACATCGTCACCGGCGAATTTACCGGCAGCCCAGGCGGTCAGCACGGACAGTCCCTCGGTGTCCTTAACCAGCAGCCAAGCCGGGACCTTGCTTCCTTCAATCTCGCCGGATACGATAAAGTAAGTCAGGGCGAAGTTGGTGGTAATGAGAACCGGCGAATTTTCACCCGGATTGCCGATCGGATAGATGTCTTCCACAACCGTCATGGGCCGCTGCGGGTCGGTAAAGATATTTAGCCGCTCGAGCAGGAGCGCAAACAGGGACTCGCTTGAAAAATCCGACATCACGCAGATAGCTCCGTACTTGGCGATAAACATGGAGGCCACCATGGCTTCAGTATCCAGGCTTGAGGCCATCTCGCACGGAAAAACAATGGTGGGATATCCCACTGAGCGGTTGTTTTGCTTCAAGGCGGCACGCCGTATATGGGTCTGATCTTCATAGGCCTGCTTTACATCCCGGGAACCCGGGTCGATCACCATTTTCTTAAAGCCCTGATCCCGAAGCTTGTCGGTCATCTCGCCCAGACCTTCGATGGAATCCGCCTTAATGGTCAGCGGCAGGTCGTTTTCCGTGGCCAGGGCGGAGAAATCATCAAAATTGTCCTTGGTAGCCGCATAAATCAGGGGTTGCTTGAATTTGGAGGCCTCCACCCCGGCCTTCATGACATCCAGATTATCAGACATCAAAATAAGATTGAATTCCGAGGTTTCTGCAATCTTTTTGGCCTTTGCGGCAAAGGCTTCCTTGTCTCCGTTTACGTCTTCCAGGGCCACGAGCTCGGGCCGCAGGGTAAATCCGACACGCTCAAACTGGAACGCATTCCAGACCTTGAGCTTTTTGTCCAGTTCGCCGTCATCCATGTCTGACTTGACTTTTGCCGCCATGGCAGTGGGATTGAAAAAGGTTTTTTCATGTCGGT